>JBOGNS010000403.1:0-7528 GCA_050747305.1 Candidatus Acidiferrales bacterium
GCGCCTGGCTGGCCGAGAGCGGCGAGTACCTCGGCGGCGTGCCCTTGGGCGCGGGCTTTCTCCCACGCGCGCTCGATGCGGCCATCAGGGCCGATGAGGAAGGTGCTGCGCACGATGCCGAGAAACGACTTGCCGAGGAATTGCTTCATGCGGCGCGCGCCGTAGGCTTCGATGGCTTGGAATTCCGGGTCGCAGAGCAGCGGGAAATTGATTTTGAAGCGCTGCTGGAACTTGAGCATGGCGTCCTGCGCATCGCCGCTGCAGCCGAGAATGGCCGTGTCGGCCTTATCGAATTGCTTTTTTGCGTCGCGAAACTCGGACGCTTCGCTGATTCAACCGCTGGTGTTGGCCTTGACGAAGAAATAGAGCACCACGCGCTTGCCGCGAAAATCGCGCAGCGCCACTTGCCTGCCCTGCGGATCAGGCAAGCGAAATTCCGGCGCGGCATCACCCACCCTTGGCATTCCCACTTAAGAGCCTCCCTAGCAGCGCAATTAAAGCCGACTTGAATTAGCTGGGACTTATTTAAAGCCTTGGCGCGAAAACTTGAATTACGGTCTGCCCGATAAGACGCCGGCTGGAAGCCTGCGCTACGTCCGACCTTTGGCATCGACTTGTGCTCTCTTTCTAGACGACCCTGAAAACTCGATGCTCGAAGCTTTCCACATTTGTTTTTTGCCAGACTGCCCATATCTGGGTGAAGGACCAAGGAGCGCCTAGCTTGCGCAAGATGCTGCCTGCTTGAGCGACAATCTTCTCTGCGTCTTCTTGATTACCCAGCGGATAATCAAAGTCAACGATGAGCCATGTTTCTCGAGTTTGGTAGGTTTTTTCCTTTTTCCCGAGGATTGCTCCGACTAGCGAGGACAAATAGTCTTCATCATTGGCGCTAACGGAGAAAGAGGTTGGCATCCCTGTTGTTGCCTGAGACCAGATAAGTTTTGCTTCCTGCTGTCCTAGGTATGTAGTCGTAACTTCTACGCCGATCTCCTCGCCAGTACTGCGGTTCGCGAACACTATGTCCGGCTCGGGAGGAACACCCATCCTGCCAATTTCCAATCGACCCTCTTTCTCCCACTCTAAGGCGAGAAGGAACGAGTTGGCTACAGCCTTCTCATGTGCGATTTGAATCTGACGATTTACCAACGCGGGATTTGCCTTGCCCCGGGTTTGTTTCATCGCCTCGCCGACAAACGACTTGAATAGACCTTCTTTTCCAAAACGATACTTAGTGAAATTCTCCGCGTCTTTTTCGATCACTCGCCGTACGACCTCTTCCACTACTCGATTGTCCGTTATCTGCGTCAACCCTTCGGCCTTGACGATTTCGGCGGCGGCGCGGCTGGTGTCGAACATTTGCGCGAAGACTTTTTTGGCGCTGGCGCCCGTGATTTTGCCGCGGTCGATCAGGCTGATTAGCTCAGCGAGCGCGGAGGGCGCTGCGGGTGACGCTGTAATTTCGCGGCCGGTGTCGTTGAGGCGGCGCAGCAGTTCAGTTTGGATCCAGTTGGCGGCGGACTTGCCCGGCGCGCCGGCCTTGACGGTGGCCTCGAAATAATCGGCGAGCGCGCGAGTGGCGGCGAGCACGCCCGCATCGTATTCCGACAGGCCGTAGTCGCGCAGGAAGCGGCGGCGCTTGGCCTCCGGCAGCTCCGGCATGGCGGCGAGGATCTCCGCCTTCCACGCTTCGCTCACGCGCAGCGGCGGCAAGTCCGGCTCGGGGAAGTAGCGGTAATCGTGCGCGAATTCCTTGGAGCGCATGGGCTGCGTGCGGCCTTCGGCCACGTTCCAGAGGCGCGTTTCCTGCGCGATGCGGCCGCCGGATTCAATCACCGCGATGTGCCGCTCGATTTCATGTTCGAGGGCGCGCTGCACGTAGCGGAAAGAGTTGAGATTCTTCACTTCGGCTTTGGTGCCGAACTCTTTTGCGCCGCGCGGACGGACGCTGACATTGGCGTCGCAGCGCAGCGAGCCTTTCTCCATGTCGCAGGCGCTCACTTCCGTGTATTCGAGGGTCTGCTTCAGCGCGGTGAGATAGGCGTGAGCTTCGGCGGGGGCGCGCATGTCCGGCTCGCTGACAATTTCAATGAGCGGCACGCCGCAGCGGTTGAAGTCGATGTAGGTTTTCTCGCCGGAGTCGGGGAAGCCTTCGTGCAGGGCTTTGGCCGCGTCGTCTTCCATGTGCAGGCGGGTGATGCCGATGCGCTTGGCGGCGCCATTATGCGCGATTTCCAGCCAGCCGCCGGCGGCCAGCGGCAGCTCGTACATTGAGATTTGGTAGCCCTTGGGCAGGTCGGGATAAAAATAGTTTTTTCGCGCAAAGCGGGAGGTTTCGCGCACCGCGCAGTGCAGGGCCAGCGCGGCGCGAATCGCTTTTTCCACTGCGCCTTTGTTCAGCACCGGCAGCGCGCCGGGCAGGCCGAGGCACACGGGGCAGACGTTGGTGTTGGGCGGATCGCCAAAGCTGGCGCGGCAAGCGCAAAAAACTTTGGTGACCGTGCTGAGTTGCACGTGTACTTCCAGCCCAATCACCGCTTCGTAGCGGGCCAGCACGTCGGGGGCGATGCGCGCATCTTCTGCCGTACGACTCATGAAGTTTCGATTGTAGCACTCCGATGGCGAGCGCCGCCGCAGCAGGCTCAAACGCAAGAATCGGCGAGATCCCATCTGCGCGCGATTGACAGCGTGCGCGGCGCACCATAGACTCGCACGCGGAACAAATCAGCAGGTGTGGGTCAGGGGGAAGGCCGTGCAAGTCGGCCGCGGTCCCGCCACTGTAATCGGTGCTGGATAATTGGCGCCGAGAGCCAGGATACCCGCCCACGCCGTTGTTCGCTGACACTCTTCGCGAGAAAGGGTGTGGCACGCGCCCCATTCTTTCGAGCATGGGGCGTTTTTGTTTTGATGCGAGCCGCGAGCCAGCACACAATCGGGGATTGGCCACCGAGGCGCCGAGACACGGAGATGAGGAGTGTGCTTCGTGACTGGGGGTTTCGTCGCGTGCTGGAGGGCGCCGTTGAATTCCGTATTCTCCGTGGTCTCTGTGCCTCTGTGCCCTCTGTGTTGAGTTTTCGTCTTTGGGCCTTGCTGGCTTTGCTCGCGATGCCTCTGTTCGCGGGACCGGTGCCCGCGCAGGGCGCAGCGGCGCAGACGGCCGCCGGCAAGCAGGCCGTGCGGGAGGTGACGGACGGTACAGGGCGCACGGTGAAAGTTGCTGCTCGGATTGAGCGCATCGTTTCGCTGGCGCCGAATCTTACCGAAACAGTGTTCGCGCTGGGGGAGGAGGCGCGGCTGGTAGGCGTCACGGATTACTGCGATTACCCGCCACAGGCGCTCACGCTGCCCAAGGTTGGCGGCGCGATCAATCCGAGCCTCGAACGCATCGTGCAGATGAAGCCGGATGTGGTGCTGGCCACCACGGCGCTCAATCGTCGCGAAACCGTGGATGCGCTGGAGCAACTGCGCATGCCGGTGTTCGGCACCAGCGACCCGCGCACGGTGGACGAAGTGCTTGATTCGATCACGCTCATTGCCAAGCTGCTCGATACCGGAGACCGCGGCGCCGCGCTTCTGACGGATTTGCGCGGGCGACTCGATGCGCTGCGCGAGCGGCTGGCGGAGCGCAGGCCGGCGCGCGCGCTGTTCATCGTGTGGCATGACCCGCTGATCACCGTGGGCCGCGGCACGTTTATCGCCGATGCGCTGCGGCGCGCGGGTGCGCAATCGGTGATTGACCTGGAGCAAGATTGGCCGCGCATCAGCCTGGAAGAGGTGGTGCGGCTCAATCCCGAAGTGCTGATTTTCGCCAGTTCGCATTCGCAAGCGGTGACGCAAACCTTCGAGACGCTGGCTACGCGCCCGGGCTGGCGCGACCTGCGGGCAGTGCGCGAGCGGCGCTACGCGGTGATCAGCGACGCGGTAAACCGTCCGGCGCCGCGGCTGGTGGCGGCCATCGAGGAATTGGCGAAGCAACTGCACCCTGATGCTTTCGCCGCACAGCAAGAAGAAAGCTCAGAAAAGAGAAAAGAGAAAAGAGAAAATAGGCCGGCAATTACGACGGCAGGTGCGATGGCTTGGCAGTGCAATCACGGCTCGCGGTTCTACTTTTCTATTTTCCCTTTTCCATTTTCGAGGGTGTGGTGATGCAGGCACTCACTCCAAAGCGGCTGGCGCTGATTTGCGCGGCGTTGGGCGGCGTGCTGTTCGTGACCATGATCTTTGCGCTGAAGCTGGGCGCGGTGCCGATTTCGGTGACCGATCTGGCGATGTTGCTGCTGCGCAAGCTGACCGGCGCGGTGGAAACCTTGCCTGCGGAATATCGCATGATCGTCTTCGAAATTCGCTTGCCGCGCATCCTGATGGGCATCTTGGTAGGCGCGTCGCTGAGCGTGGCGGGCGCGGGGTTTCAGGCGCTGCTGCGCAACCCGCTGGCGGACCCGTACGTGCTGGGCGTATCGAGCGGCGCGGCGCTGGGCGCGATTCTTTCGCTGGTGGTGGCCAGCGGGCCGACGATTGCGACGCCGCTGGCGGCATTTGCCGGCGCGGGTGCAGCGATCACCATGGTGTATTTCCTGGGGCGGCGGCAGGGGCAGCTCGATAGTTACACGCTGTTGCTGGCGGGGATCATCACCGCGTCGTTTCTTTCGGCGCTGATTATTTTCCTGATGACCACGCTTTCCGGGCGCGACTTGCGGGGCATGGCGTTTTGGCTGATGGGCGATCTTTCGTCGCCGTCGCCGGTAGCGCCGGCGTGGCTGTTCCTGGTCATGCTGGCGGCGGTAGGCGCGATCTACACCACCGCAGCGGATTTGAACCTGCTGCTTTCCGGCGAGCAGGAAGCGATGCACCTCGGCGTGGATGTGCCGCGGGTGAAACTGGTGGTGTACTTGAGCGCATCGGTGCTCACCGGGCTTGCGGTGTCGGTGAGTGGCGCGATCGGCTTTGTGGGGCTGCTGGTGCCGCACGTGATCCGGTTGCTGTTCGGCTCCGACTATCGCGTGCTGATTCCGACAGCGGCGCTGGGCGGGGCGATTGCCATTGTGCTGACCGATGCGCTGGCGCGCACGCTGGTCGCTCCCACCGAGCTGCCGGTGGGCGCAATGACGGCGATGGCCGGCGCGCCGCTGTTTCTTTACTTGTTGCGGCGGAGGCTTTCGTGAAGCGGCCGGCGAGCGCGGAGATGTTTGTGCAGGATAGCGCGGGCATGGACCGCCCGAGTCCCGGCGAAGTGCGCTTGCTGCTGGAGCAGACCAGCCATGCTTACAAGGCGCGCGATCGCCAGGCGCCGCTTTTCACGCTGGAGGCCACCTCGCTGGCGGCGCACCAGCGGGAACTGGTGGCGATCCTGGGGCCGAATGCCAGCGGGAAATCCACGCTGCTGCGGTTGATGGCCGGCGCGCTCGCGCCGCTTTCCGGGCGCGTGCAACTCGATGGCTTCGAGGTCAGCCAGCTTGATCCGCGCACGCGCGCGCAGCGCATCGCGCTGGTGCATCAGGAAAGCCCGCTGCTGTTTCCGGTGCGGGTGTGGGAGTACGTGATGCAGGGGCGTCATCCGTACGGGCGCGGGCTGCGCTTCGAAAGCCCGCAGGATTTGGAAATTGCCGACGACGCGCTGGAGCAGGTGGGCGCCACGCACTTGAAAGAGCGATGGATGCACGAAATTTCCGGCGGCGAGAAGCAGCGCGTCGTGCTGGCGCGCGCGCTGGCACAGCAGCCGTTGCTATTGCTGCTCGATGAGCCCACGCTGCATCTGGACATCGGGGCGCAGGTGGAGTTGCTGCGGACTCTGCGGCGGCTGGCGGAGTCGAACCGGTTTACGGCAGTGGTGGTGACGCACGAGTTGAACCTGGCGGGGGAGTTTGCGGACCACGTGGTGCTGCTGCATCGCGGCAAGTCGGTGTGCGTGGGTCCGCCAGCGCAGGTGTACGAGCGCGAGTTGCTGGAGCAAGTGTTTGGCGCCGCGCTGGAAGTGGAGCGCAGCGCGGAAGGCGCGCCGCGAGTGCGGGTGCGGGGCAGGATTTGAAGATGGAAGTCAGGAGGTAAGGAAGTAAGGAAGTGAGGAAGTAAGGATGTAAGGAAGTCGGGAGGTCGACCTCTTGACCTCCGTCGTTCGTGCTCTGCGGAGTTTCGAGGGCGCAGGTTGCCTTCGAAGCACCGCCAACTTTGGTTCGGATTCCGTGTACGGGAAGACGGTGAAAAGCCGTCGCCGCCGCGCGACTGTAAGTCGGCCTTTGCGGAGGCGTGCCAGGTCGCTGAAGAAGCCGACCCGCCGCTACATACCGCAAAGATAGCAGCCCGGCACGGCCACTGTTCGGCAGCGTTGATCGCACGCGCGATGGACGCTTCGAATGGGAAGGCCGCGCTTGGAAGGAGCCGACCAGCCAGGAGACCGGCGGAATCCGCAGCCCGGCTTGTCCCGCCGCGCGGGACGCCGGATCCGCCCTCGCGCGAGGGCAGGAGGAAAAGATGCGATTCCGCACGGCTCTTGTTCTTGCTGTTCTGGTGTTCTCGTTTTCACTCCACGCACAACCCACCGCGCGGCTTACCGGCGCGCTGACCGATCCCAGCGGCGCGGCGATTGCCGGCGCGCGCGTGATCGCGGTGCTTGCGGGCGCCGATTCGTCGCAGGAAGCGAGCATCGCGAGTACGGGCGCCGATGGGCGTTACGAACTCGCGCTCGCGCCGGGCGCCTATCGCGTGCGCGCGGAGCATCCATCATTTGCCCGTGCGGAGCAGGAAATTGCGCTCGCGGCGGGCGAGACGCGTGACTGGAGCCCGCAACTCACACTTAACCCGCTGGCCGCGTCGGTGATCGTGACCGCGCAGGCCGAGCCGCTGGGCGAGAGCAGCGTCAGCTCGCCATCGACGGTGCTGACACGCAGTGAAATTGACGAGCGACAGGAAGTGTCGCTCGCCGAATCGTTGCTGGCCACGCCGGGCATCGCGATTGCGCGGCTGGGGCGCACGGGCAGCCTCACTACGCTTTTTCTCGATGGGGGCAACTCGAATTTCACCAAGGTGCTGGTGAATGGCGCGCCAATCAACGAGCCGGGCGGCAGCGTGAATTTTTCGTCGCTCACGCTGGATAATATCGAAAAGGTGGAGGTGATCCGCGGCGCATCGAGCGCGCTGTTCGGCACCGATGCGATGACCGGCGTGGTGCAAATCTTCACCCGGCGCGGCGACACCGCCGAACCCGTGCTTCAACTGCTCGGCGAAGGCGGCAGCTTCGAAACCGGCCGAGGTTCCGCGCACCTGAGCGGAATGCTCGGGCGCTTCGATTACGCGCTTGGCGCAGGCCGCTTGCAAACCGCCGGCGACGGCCCGAACGATTTCTTCCGCAACACGACGCTTTCCGGCAATTTCGGCTGGAGCGCGTCGCAGACCAGCCAGCTTCGCCTCACCGTGCGCAGCAATGCCAGCGATGCGGGCGTGCCCGGGCAAACTTCGCTCATCCCCGTGGACCGCGATCACCACAACGCGTCGCGCAACTTCGCCGCCGGATTCGCGTGGGATTTCGCGAGCGGCT
>JBOGNS010000404.1:0-2898 GCA_050747305.1 Candidatus Acidiferrales bacterium
ATGCTGGAGGGGCGGCAGGCGCCGGCGATTGCAGCCCCGCTGGCAAATGCGGCGCAGTGGTTGGAAGCTGGCTGTCGAGGGCCGGCGGGGAAACGTCGATGATCGACGCCGGAGACGGCGTGGGAGTGGCCCGCGCCAGCGTGAACGGCCGCGGCACAACCGGCTTGCGAGTGGATTCAAGTTGCGGTGGCGCCTCTGATCGGGCCGGCGCAGCGCCCTGCTTCGCTGTAGCGCTGGAGGCGGCGGGCGCCAAAGGCTCAACGCGAATCGTCAACGTCGGCGGCGCGGCCTGCGGCGCGCGCTGTCTTGCCACTGCCGGTGCGGGCGGCTTCGGCTTGTCGGATCCGAAACGCGGGGCCCAAACGGCGAGCCCGATTCCCAGCCCCACACCGAGCACCGCCGCCGGAACGATCCAACCGCGGTTCGCACTCTTTGGTTGAATCGCCTTGGGCGCCACAGCCACCGCGACGGGCTTGCGGATCAGAGCGGCAGGGGCAACCGCAAGTGGCGGTGCTACCACTGTGGGGGCCGGTGGAGCCGACACCGCGACCGGCGCCGGAGGAGGCGTCCCCATGAGTGAGCTCAAGCTCACCGGGAAATCCACCGTGACCCTGTTCGAGCTTAGTTTTCCGTCGATCCCCAGATAGAACCGTGCTGCGGAAAGTCCCTCGCCCTGCCTGGCGATCTTCAGAAGCAACCGTTGCTCGCCGGCAAAATGCTGCGCGAAGTGGGCGCGATTCTCGGCGCTAAGCTCAAGCATCGATTCCACCTTGCCGCATTCATAGACGCCGATCACTTGCGCGCCGCCGGCTCGTAACGCTTGATCGAGCCGGACATGAACCAGAGGCACCACATCCCAAACTTCGATCCGGCTGTCGCCGCCTACGACGAACCCGCCCAGCAGGATCCCGGAATCGGCCGGATGTACCAGCCGTTCCAGTTCTTGCGTAGCCGAATCGTAGAGACGGATGAGAGTGGATGTTTCAGAATCGTCGCGGACGTTGAACTCGGTGTATTGAGCTTCCATCGCGAGGGTGAGGTCCATCACCGCGCTAGCCATGCTCGTCCTCCTTGATTCGCAGTCAATCCCCGCCAAATTACCTACAAGCATAATACGGCATAACCCTTAGAATCAGATGTGTTAATTACGGATGCTGAGTACTACAACCCGGGACGCATCTCCCATAACCCGGGGTCGTAAGGTCCGTCTATAGCTCCCTGCGGCAAGACGTACAGTTTGGTCTACACATATTGAGTCGCACGCCCGGTGTGACGGCCATCGCGATCACAGCGCTGGTTTTAGGGGATCGGAGCCAACACCGCAATTTTCAGCCTGGTGACATGCCCTCATGCTGCGCCCGCTGCCGCATGCGGAAGCCGAGCGCCTGGTGGTGCCTGCGACCGTTTTCAGGCGGCAGAACAGCGACCGCGGGAGCGTCTCTTACTTACGCTTCCTGGACTGGAAGGCGCAGACAGAGCTATTTGAGGCGGTGGGCGACGGGCCGAGACGAGCCGGAGCGCCTGTGTAGGTTGTCAGAATTGTTGAAATTTGTGCCACAGAAAGTGGCGAAACGTGCCACGAAAGGTGGCAAGATCTTACCAAGGATATCGGTCGGATCAAGGCCTGCTCACGGCTTCCAACGGTTTTCGAAACGGTTTTGCGAGGCTTCTACTCGCCAAAGAGGTCCAGCAATTTGCGGAACGTTACGTCCCGACATCAGTCCTCGCCAAGCGATTCCAACTCAACAGTGGTTCCCTGGCTCGCTATCTGAACGAGTCGGCCACACCTTTTCCTCCAAAGGGATCTTGCAATTCGGATACAGCTACCCAGCCGCAGGATGCTGAGGGAGGCAGCGCAACGCCGCATCGTGGCCGCCCGGAAGAAACAGTGGGCAGAGTACAGGCAGGCAAGCGAGGGAAGCAGCCTTGGGTAAACCCATGCGACGAGTCCGCGCGAATGGTCAGCCCAACTTTCCGGTGGCGCACATGCGTGAGAGTATTGCCGCTTCGGGCCAGGCAGATTAGAGACGGACCTTCTGTAACCTGACTGCGGTACCGGCCGGAAATCCGATCGTGGGATCGCCCTGCAGATAGCCGAGCGAAGCCAGGAATAGGTCGATCTGCCTGAGAACCAGAGTGTGCCATGGCGAGTCTGGAAAACGGTTGAAGAACGCGTGCTGTTGGCCCGCTGCCGTGTAGAACTCGGCTCGGGTTCCGGCTGCGATCAATTGTCGGGCGAAGACGCGGCCTGCATCTTGGAGCGGATCTTCTGTGCCGTAGGACAGGATGGCGGGTGGACCGCCTTTGGTGACCTTCCAATTGGCCATGACAGCGCAAGGTGCGCCTTGTGAAGATTGGCCGGGTGGGCAACTGAACGCGGGATTGAGCAGCAACAGGGCGTTGGGCTTGGGCGAGATGGAGCGATCCTCATCATCCGATTCGAACTCGGTATTGTAGGCAGCGAAGGCGGCGATGCTGGCGCCTGACGAGCCACCGCCGGCGCTCACGCTGCGGGCATTGATTCCAAGATACCGCGCATTCATTCGGAGCCAACGGATGGCGCTCTTGCCGTCCTCGACGCAGCGCTCCGGAGGTGTATTGTGGACGCTTTCGATCCGATACTCCGCCGAGGCCGCGACCAAGCCACGAGTTGGGAAGTGTTCCGCCGTGGTGGCGAACTGCGCCGGACTACCGGTCGCGCAGCTACCGCCGGTAATAACGCCGGCGACGATGTCGTCGTGTCCACTTCCACCACCGGAGCGTGACGTCGAACACGGCAACCGTCGGCTGGATTCAACCGTCGAAGCCCGTCACCGGCACGGGCATCCTTGGGCGCTTCTTTACGTCGGACAACGGACACTTCAACACCGTTTCCAGCCAGCAGCCGGTCTTCACGCA
>JBOGNS010000405.1:0-3800 GCA_050747305.1 Candidatus Acidiferrales bacterium
TCATTGAACCAGTGAGGAAGAAGGCCTTGATTTGGCGAGAAATTGGACGAAGCGCGCCGGAAAAATAGTAGTCGATAGGCTGGAAACCCTGCTGCCGCAGCAATCGTTCCAACTCAGCTTGGCTGACGATCTCGGGCGGCGCGGACGAACGCATCAGCGCGTTCTTGATTAGCTCAGGAACTTGGACCGCGAAGGCAGCGCATTTCTTTGAATCGCAGCGAAGCTTCGCATCGACAATAATGCGGCGATCGCCTGCGTTCGCGATCCGCGTACTCAAGTCCTCAGCCACTTGGGCCATCAGGTCCTGCGCTTCGCTCAACTGAGCAGAAACCAGGAACAGACCAGCACAAAAGCAGATTTTCAGGCTGACTTTCACGCGTGGGAGTCTACTATTGTGCGGGCAGCCGTCAAACGGATCGCTGTTGATTCTGACGGACGAAGCCACCGGTGGCCGACTTAAGTTAGAAGTAGACCCGGACGAAAATTACTCACCGCTGCCCGATCAGCAGCAGCCAGCGCCGATTCATGCTCACCGGCTCGCCGCGGAAGCCGCCGAAGGCCTGCACGCGCCGGAAGCCCGCGCGCTCCAGCATCGCCTTCAGCTCGTGGCAGGAGTAGATGCGCAGATGCGTGACCCCGCGCACCCGTGGCGCAGGCTTCAGCCTGCGCGCCTTTGACTTGCCTCGCCGCGAAAATCGCGCCAGCAACGCACTCCCGCGACGGAACCGCACGGTCCACTCGGTGCGAATCGTGCTCGTGGCCCAATCCATCGCGACGCGCTCATCGAGGCGAAAATCCTTGAGCCGTGACACGCTGCGCGGGCGATAGTGCCGCACGATGTAATCGCGGTTGATCGCGTGCACCACTGCGCGCCCGCTGGGCCGCAGCGCGCGATAAAAGGAATCGAGCACGCGCTGGTCGTCGCGGTCGCCAAAGTATCCGAAGCTGGTGAAGAGGTTCAGTACCAGATCGAATTGGCCGCGGAAGCGCAGCCGCCGTATGTCGCCGCGAATGAACTCCGGTGGATTCTGTAGAGGCCGGTTCCGACGATGGGAGCTGGGCACGTGGCGAAAAATGCCGCGTCGCGAACCCCGCGCCGCGCCGCTACATGCCGCACGCGCCTGCGCCAGCAATTCGGGGCTAATGTCCACACCCGTGACGCGATAGCCGCATCGCGCCAGCACCAGCGCGTGTCGCCCGAAGCCGCACGGCACATCGAGCACCCGCGCGCCGCGCCGCAAGCCCAGCCGCCGCAGCAACGGTAGGACGTCGTCATCCGCGCCCGCGCGATGCCGCGTCACCTGCTCCGAAATCACCGGCCAAATTTGCTGAAAGAATTGTGCGTTGCGCACCATTCTAGGGAGACTCGCCTAGTATTGGCGAAACCTGACTTCGACCATTATCCGGGCGTCTACAGGTTCACCACAGACGTTCCGTGCGGGTTTGAATTTCCAAGTTTGAACCTTTCCGATCGCCTGTTCGTTCAGTCCGAATGGGGCCCCCCGCACCAACTGGATGTTGGTCGCTCTCCCCTCAGCGGTGACTACCAGGCGCAACAGAACCGTTCCGCCACGATAGCCCTTCGCGTTGATGGCATCATTTGTGAACTCAGGATTTGCACACTGCTGACATTGAGGGAATACAACCACATCCTTCTTCGCTTTCTCGATTGGATCAGCTTTCCCGAGCGGAGCGGCCCCGGCTGATGATGTGGAAACGGACCGTGCTTTGCGGGGCACTGAAGGGTTGTCTCCACTCCACGGCAGGTTTCTCGTCAGTGAGCGGACAACCTTAGCGTCCCTTGTTTTCAGTAACGCAAATTCCAGCCTGACTTGATCTTTGCTCAGAGAGGCACTAACCGTGACAACTAGGTCCGCGCCGCAGCGCTTTCCGAGCCACGCGGCTACAGGGTGATTAAGATGCTCATTCTCGGGCAACTTCAGTTCGCTGATGAGATCGACTACACAGGCGCGATCTGCCACTTCATATCGGTTCCCTCTGCCGCCTAGCAGCAACTCGATTTCGCCAGAGTATGGGAACGGCAGCACCAGCACCCTGGGGCCGCGGCTCCCTTCGCTCCCCTTGACCTTGCTTCGCTCAATTTGCTCCGCGAGGTCGGCAGCGATGCTGTGGATTTGGGGCGGCGACTGAGCCGAAATTATATCTGCCCACACCGTCAGGACTACCAGCAAAGCGACGCGGCGGACACTGCCATGACCTGCGATGCGCGAGCGTTCGACATGCATGATTGTCTGCGTCACGAGGTTACTTGAAGCTGGCGAGGGCTTTGGCTTCGTCGTCGAAGGTGGGGATGCAGCTTACCAGGCGGGTGACTTCCAGCACTTCTTTCACGCGCCCGGCAGGCTTCATAAGCTTGAGCGAGCCGCCCTTCTTGCCCAGCGTAACGTAATTGCGCACCAGCGTGCTGATGCCGGAGCTATCGATCTGGGTGATGCCTTCCAGGCTCACCAAAATTTTGCTGGCACCGCCTTCCACCGCTTCGCGCAGCTTGCCGGCGAGCAAGTCGTTGCCGGCGCCAATGGTGGCGCGCCCGCGCACCTCGACCAGCGTCACGTCACCGCTTTTACGAATGTCGATCTGAACCGCCACACTGCCCCCGCCGCCCTGTATCGGATGGGCATTATACTCTCGCAGTACGCCACAGCGGAGGAAAATTGCTTAGCGCGACGCGAGGGCGGCGATGAAAGCGCTGCGGCTGCATCCGTGGCGGGTCACGCCGGCGCAAGCCCGCAGCATCCAACTGCGGCTGCGTGATCGCGTGGATCAGCGCGACCGCACCGGCTCGCTGCGCGGGTTCACGCGGACCCGCGACCGCTACGTCGCGGGCGCCGATGTGGCGCTCGACCTACCACGCAACCGCGCCATCGCCGGCGTCATCCTATTTCGCTTCCCACAGCTCGAAGAAGTGGAACGCGTCTGCGCCGTGCGACCGCTCACGTTTCCTTACGTGCCGGGCCTGCTCAGCTTCCGCGAAGCGCCGGCGTTGCTCGCGGCTTTTCGCAAGCTGCGCCGCGCCGCCGACTTGATCTTCATTGATGGCCACGGCTACGCGCATCCGCGCCGCTTCGGGATTGCCTGTCACATCGGATTGCTGCTCGGGCGGCCCACGATTGGCTGCGCCAAGTCGCTGCTGATTGGCACGCACGCTGCGCTTCGCGCTGCGGCCGGCAGCCGCGCACCACTGCTCGACAAGGCAGAAACCATCGGCGCCGCGGTGCGCACGCGGCGCGGCGTCAAGCCGGTGTATGTCTCGGTGGGCCACCGCATCTCACTTGCTCGCGCCGTCGACTTTACCCTCGCCGCAGCGGACGGCTTCCGCATTCCGCGCCCCACGCGGCTGGCCGATCATTTTGTCGAAATCATTAAGTACCGCGGATTGTCCGAATGAACGGTTTGGATACCGCGCCGCAAAAAAACCGAGGATGGCGCAGGTGCTCGCGTAAGATACCTGCCGCGTCCCTTTTGTGCTGCGTTATTCGCTCGATTTCAAAGGGAATCGGGACCTGTCCATGAACGAATCGTCGCCAGTGATCGCGCAGCCATCGCCAGCCACAGTCCCGCCGACAGAAGCGCCCGCAAGCAATGCGGAAGCGTTCCTGACCATTCGCGAAATCCAGAAGCGGCTGGACCGGCTGGAGCGGCGTGACTGGTTCCTGTGGTGGGCGGTGGTGGTGGTGATGCTGCTGCTCACGACAGCCGTCGTGTCGCTCTCCTTCCCGGAGGTGTTGCGCGAGACGAATCCCTTTGAGCAGCTCCATCTGAGCCAGTCGGTGCGCGCC
>JBOGNS010000406.1:0-1758 GCA_050747305.1 Candidatus Acidiferrales bacterium
GCAACGCGCAATTGCCCGAACTGCCCGACGCCAATATTGAAACCCGGAACCCGATGCTCGTTCCCCCGTAGCACAGGCCTTCGAGCCTGTGCCCCTTCATCGCGTTCGTCCCATGCGCAGGCCGGAAAGCCTGTGCCACCCCAAAACTGCGCGCCGCTCAACCCCATGTGCCGAGCCGCAGTTTTTCCGAGTGTGTCAAAGTGCGCCGCGCCCGTCAACGTCGGTTCTGCCGTTATGCTAACGGGCCCAATTCTCTGTCTGCAATCCTGGGACCGAGGCAAAGTGCTCGTCATTGGTGACAAGGACAGCTTGGTGCTGGACGGCGATGGCAGCTTGCCAGAGGTCGTTCTGGGGAATTGGTGTGCCTCTCTGTCCCAAGGCGAGTTGCAGGTCGCTGTAGATATCCAGCGTTGGTCGCGACGGGTAAAGAATCAGAAAGCCATCGAGAAAGTCAGAGTATTTGCGAAGGTTCTCTGCCCGACGAGCCGAACGCTTGGCTCCATGAAGGAGCTCGACAGCGGTTATGAATGGCAATCTTGCGGGCGCAGCGCGCTCGATCCTCTCGCCGACGGCGTGCACATCGTTAAAGTAATAGATGAGAATATTGGTGTCGAGCCGATATTCAGTCGGCATCGACTTGTTCGAAAGCTTCTTCGATGTCCCGGATCATCTTTTCCGCTTCTTCGCGCGAAATGATGCCACGAAAGTCCGTGAATCTTCTCGGCGCTGTCGGTGGCGCTTGTCGCGCACCCTTACGGGGCGCATTCCCGTGGACGATAACTTTGGGTTTGCGTCTGGTCTTCATCGCCGTCAGGATAACATAGTTATCTCGCCAGTTCCGGGCAAGGCGAACCTTCTGCTACCTCTAGCACGCCAGCATGTCGCGCTTGAGGCGGAATCCTTCGAGGTTGCCCACCAGCGTGGCGGCGATGGCATCGGTGTGGAAAAATTCCTGCGCCAGCGCCTGCACTTCTTCTGCGGTAACCGCTTCGATCCCGCCCAGCAACTGCTCTACAGTGTGGAATTGCCCGAAGAAAATTTCCTGCCGCGCCACGTGGTGCATGCGCGAGCCGGTAGATTCCAGCGAGAGCAGCAGTGACCCGCGCATGTTGTCTTTGACCCTCCGCAACTCCTCCGCAGGCGCCGGCTCCTGTTTCAGCAGGCGCAATTCGCTCACGATGGTGCGAATCACTTTCTCCGCATGGGGCAGGGATGTGCCGGCATAGACCGTCAGCGTGCCCGCATCGCGATACAAATTCAAATCGCTGTAGACCGAGTACGCCAGCCCTTGCCGCTCGCGCACGCTTTGAAACAGCCGGGAAGAGGTGCCGCCGCCCAGCACGTTGCTGAGCATGGCCATCACAAAGCGCTTTTCATGCGCCATGGGATACGCGCGCACCCCCAGACACAAGTGCACCTGCGCCAGTTCGTGTCGCGGCCGCCGCGTCAAGTGAGGCGCTGCCTGCGGCGCCGGGCTGGCGGGCACATGGCCATCGCGCGAAAGGTCGCCAAACTCCCGCTCCGCCAGCTCGCGCAACTGTTGCGGCGTCACGTTGCCCGCCGCCACGATCACCATGTTGCCCGGCACGTACCACTGCGCGAAGCAGTCCGCCAGCACTGGTCGCTTGAAGCCGCGCACGGTCTTGGGCGTGCCGATGATCGGTTTGCCCAGCGGGTGCGCGGGCCAGAAGCCCTGCGTGAACAGTTCATGAACCACGTAGTCCGGGTTGTCGTGGTCCATCTTGATTTCTTCCAGCA
>JBOGNS010000407.1:0-3472 GCA_050747305.1 Candidatus Acidiferrales bacterium
GCGCGATGCTGAGTGTGCCGTCGCCGCCGATCACCACCATGGCGTCGATGCGCAACCGGCGCATGTTGGCCATCGCCTGCGCCGAAAAATCCTTAGCCACAGTCTTGCCGCCCTCCTGCACCTGATAGTTGAACGGATTGCCGCGGTTGGTGGTGCCGAGGATGGTGCCGCCGCGCGGCAGGATACCGCTGACGTCACTCATGCGAATTTCGCGGCACTGCTCGGGCCAGATCAATCCGTCAAAACCATTGGTGACGCCGACCACGCGCCAGCCGTAATCGTCAATCGCGGACTTCACCAAACCGCGAATCACGGCATTCAATCCCGGCGCATCACCGCCTCCGGTGCTCACTCCAATCGTGCGGATGTTGCCCGCGCCCATTTGGCTCCGCGCTCCTATTGCGCTGATTCGCTGCTGCGCTCGCGCTGATTGTGCCGCTCGTGAAGAAGTCCCGACGGGTCATTCTACTACAGTGGTCGGTGGCCGGTGGTCAGTGGCCGGTGAATCAGTGGGCGGTGGCCGGTGGTCAGTGGCCAGTGCGAGCACGATTTCATTTTCAGCCGACAGCCTACAGTCGACAGCTCACAGTTAGACCGCCGGACTTGTCGCTTCTTGCTGTTAGCTGTCGACTGTGAGCTGTCGGCTGTATCGTTGTTTGCGCCTGCCAATTGTGGCCGCAACAAAAAACGCGGGCCGGTCTTTCGACCGGCCCGGGTTGCTTCTTCCGCTTGCTTAGCCTTGAATCTAACTGGAATGCGGCACGGGTTCGCTGGACGTCTGCGACGCGAGTTCCGGTCGCGGCCCTTCCGGCATCACCATCCACGCCAGTAGATAAACCAGCAAGCCGCCGAGAATCGCGCCGGGCACAATCGTCAGTACAACCCAGATGATGCGGATCACGGTGGGATCAACGTCGAGGTATTCGCCCAATCCGCCACACACGCCGGCCCACTTGCGGTTTGTCGCCGAGCGCGTGAGCCGCTTCCTGCCCACCGATTCGAAAGCCGCTCCCGCGTAAGCGTAGGCCGCGCTGCCCTCGGGCGCCTCGGACATGACCATCCAACCCACCAAGTAGGCAAACACGCCCGGCACGATGCCCGTGAAGAATGTCACCAGCACGTAGATTACGCGCAGCATCGTGGGGTCCATGTCCAGATATTCCGCAAAACCTCCCAGCACGCCGGCGATGCTACGGTTGGTGGCAGAGCGGTACAACCGCCGGTTCGCCGCAGTCGCGCGGGGCGGTGGCCCGCCACTGCCGGCCTCTTGCCGCGAGCCGCAGAAGTAACAGAAGCTGGAATACTCCGCGATCTGTTTGCCGCAATTTGCGCAGACCATCGTTCCTCCTTCCCTCCCTACCCACTATACGCCTCGCGATTTCGAAATGTTCCAAGCGTGAAGCGCATAGCGGACCCGGTAGGTGGCTTCGCTCATGTCGCCTAGAAGTTGGCGAGGGTTCGCACCGCCGCGACGATGTCGGCGGTCTGCGGCAGGATTTCATCTTCCAGCTTTGGCTGGTAGGCGCAGAATGTGTCCGTGGCGGCGACGCGCTTCACCGGCGCATCCAGTTCCTCGAAGAGTTCATCGGCGATGCGCGCGGCGATTTCGGCGCCGTAGCCCCACGAGAGTGTGTCTTCGTAGGCCACCAGCACGCGGTTGGTCTTGCGCACCGTAGCGGCAATTGCTTCCCAGTCGTAGGGGCTCAGCGAACGAAGATCAATCAGCTCCACGGATATACCTTCACGCTCCAATTCCGCCGCAGCTACTTCCGCGCGCCGCACCAGTGCGCCGTAGGTGATGATGCTCACGCCGGAGCCTTCGCGCACCACGCGCGCCTTGCCAAAGGGGATCGTGAAATCCGGGCCCGGGTATTCGGCGCGATTGTACGGCTGGCGGTACAGATGCTTGTGCTCGAGGAACATCACCGGGTCGTCGCAGCGGATGGCAGTGCGCAACAGGCCGCACAGGTCGAGCGCCGTCGAAGGCATTACCACGCGCAGCCCCGGCGTGTGCGTGAAAATGACCTCACCGCACTGGCTGTGATAGACGGCGCCGCCGGTGAGATATCCGCCGATCGCCGCGCGCACCACGGCCGGTGACTTGAAATTGCCGCCCGAGCGCCAGCGCATGGTCGCCAGCTCATTGCGCAGTTGCATCATGGCCGGCCAGATGTAATCGAAAAACTGAATCTCCGCCACCGGTTTCATGCCGCGCGTGGCCATGCCGATGGCGCGGCCTACGATATTCGCTTCCGCCAGCGGCGAATTGAACACGCGCGCAGCGCCATACTTGCGCTGCAGTCCGGCGGTGGCCTTGAATACACCGCCTTTGCCTTTCACTTCTTCCAGGAACTCTTCGCGGCTGCAATCCGCCACATCTTCGCCGAAGACGACGATGCGCTCGTCGCGCCCCATTTCATCCATCAGCGTGGCGCTCACCATCTCGACCATGGTGAGCATGGGCGCCCCACCCTTTCGCTCTTCAAAAGGGCGGGCATTGGCCTCAAACTCCTTCGACGTCGGATCCACATCCGGCGAATGCAACCACTGGTAGATCGAATCCGGCGCGGGCAGCTCCGCCGCTACGGCGCGGTCGGCGGCCTCCACAACTTCCTTCTCGACCTCTGCCTCCAACTCTTCGATTTCTTTTTCATCGGCAATGCCCTCGCGCACCAGAAACAAGCTGAAGGTGGTCAGGGGATCACGCTTGGCCTCGTCGTCGCGCTCGCGCTGGCACCTGTAAAGCTTTTCATCGTCGGAGAGCGAATGCGAGTAAGGGCGCGTGACGTGCGCGTGCACCAGCGCCGGCCCTTTGCGCCCGCGGCAGTAGTCCACCGCTTTGCTCAGCGCGGCGTAGCTTGCCAGCGGATCGGTGCCGTCGCACTCCTCCACTAACATGCCGGGGTAGCACGACACCAGTTTGGAAATGCTGCCGCCCGCGGTTTGCACCTCGATGGGGACGGAAATCGCATAGCCGTTATCTTCCACGAGGAAGAGCACGGGCAATTTTTTCACGCACGCGGTGTTGAGCGCTTCGTAGAACTCGCCTTCGCTGGTGGTGCCGTCACCGCCGGAGACGTACACCACTTCGTCCGGCTGATGGCGCATCGCCTCGCCCAGCGGCGCTTTCGTCGCTTGCGCCAGCGCCTTCGGGAATTGCGAGTAGTAGAGCGACGCCTCCGCCGCACCCACCGCCTGCAGCCACTGGGTGCCGGTGGGCGACGATTGCGAAACGATATTCAGTCCCTGGTGCCCCCAGTGCGAAGGCATCTGCCGCCCGCCGGAGTTCGGGTCGTCTTTCGCCCCCACTGCCTCCAGCAGCATCTCGTAAGGGGTCATGCCCAGGCCCAAGCACAGGGCGCGGTCGCGATAGTAGGGATAAAACCAATCGTAGGTCGGCTTCAGCAGCAGCGACGCCGCGGTCAGCACCGCCTCGTGCCCCGCTCCGCTGATCTGGAAGTAGATTTTGTTC
>JBOGNS010000408.1:0-5524 GCA_050747305.1 Candidatus Acidiferrales bacterium
AACGTGCAGGAGCGGCTGCGCGTGCTTTACGGCGAGGACTTCCGCTTCGTGATCACCAGCCAGGAAGGGCAGGGAACGCAGATTCGCATCGAGCTGCCGGAGCTGATGCCGGCGTTGCAAGCGTCGAGCTGAAGCAAATCAAGGCGGACAGACCGGGGGGTCTGTCCTACGCCGTTTCGCGTTGACTTCTGCATAACTCTTTCCTATCGTGGTGAGTCTTCCGGGGGTGATGTCCGCTCATGAGCGAGTGGTTTTCCAGCTTGTCGGCGTTCGGGGTGTTTCTCTCGATTGCCGGGGTAGGTTTTCTCTTTCTGCTGGTCTCGCTGATTTTCGGCGAGATTTCCGATTTTTTTGATCATGACGCGGACTTCGGCGGCCTGGGTCACGGCGGGCCGGGCTTTTTCTCGACGCGCGTGCTGAGCGTGTTCGTCACGGCATTCGGCGGCATCGGCGCAATTGGCGTCCACAATGGCTTGAGCACCGGGGCCGCTTCGGGCGCCGGCATGGCCGGGGGTTTTGCGTTGGCCATGCTGATTTACTGGTTCGCGCGCTTTCTGTACTCGCAGCAGGCGTCGAGCGATTTGGCGGTGCGTGACTTGGTGGGACAGAACGGGCGCATTGTGGTGGCGATACCGGCGGGCGGGGTGGGGCAAATCCGGCTGCAAGTGGGGGAGTCGCTGATCGACAAGATCGCGCGCGCACACGATGGCCAAGCGATTCCGGAGAATTCGGTCGCACGTGTGGAAGACATCTTGGGCGAAGTTCTGGTCGTTCGTCGGCAGTAACGCCAGGTAGCGCCGGGCTTCAGCATCTCCCACGGCGAGCCACACCTGAAGCTCGCCAACGAGCAATAGCGTCGTTGGCCGCAGTGATCGGCGAGGAGCAAGAAGATGCAAGACGTCATTAAAGAACTTTCGGTGCTTCTAATCCCGGTGATCGCCGTCGGCGTGCTGCTGGCCGTACTGATTGGCGGATGGCTTTTCAGCAAGAATTATCTCAAGGTTTCGCCGAACCAGGTGGCGGTGCTGAGCGGTCGCAAGCGCAAGTTGGCCGACGGGCACATTGTGGGCTATCGCATGGTGAAGGGCGGGGCGGCGTTGCGCATTCCACTGCTGGAAAAGGTGGAATATTTGGCGCTGAACGTCTTCACGATTCCGCTGGAGATCAAACGTGCATACACGCTGAAGGGCGTGCCTGTGTCGGTCAAAGCCGTGGCCAACGTTAAAATTCGCAGCGACGATACGTCGCTGCAAGCTGCAGCGGAGCGCTTCCTGGGGATGACGCATCAGCAGATTCAAAGCGTCATCTTCCAAACGCTGGAAGGTCACCTGCGCTCGATCCTCGGCACGCTCACGGTGGAGGAAGTGAACAGCGACCGCCAGAGCTTCGCGCAGAAGCTCACCAGCGAAGCCGCGGTGGACCTGGAGAAAATGGGCATCGGCGTGGACGTGCTCACCATCCAGGAAATCAGCGACGACGAAGAGTACTTGAACGCGCTGGGAAAGCGGCGCACGGCGGAAGTAAAACGCGACGCCACCATCGGCGAAGCGGAAGCCACCCGCGACGCCAAGATCAAGTCGTCGGTGGCGTTGCAGGAAGGCGAGCGCGCGAAGTTCCAAGCCGATGCGGAAATCGCCAACGCGCAGCGCGACTTTGCCGTGAAGCAGGCGCAATACCAGGTAGAAATCGAAACCGAGAAGGCCAAAGCCGCGCAAGCCGGGCCACTCTCGGAAGCGATCTCGCGCCAGTCGGTGGTGGCCGAAGAGGTGAAGATCGAGCGCACGCGCACGCAAGAGATGATCTCCGTACAGGAGCAGGAGGTCATGCGCAAGCAAAAGGAGCTCGAAGCCACGGTGATCAAGCCTGCGGAAGCCGAGCGCCAGGCCGCGGTGGTGCGCGCGGAAGCCGCGAAGCAGACGGCGATCCTGGAGGCAGAAGGGCGGCGTTCCGCGTTGATTGCCATGGCCGAAGCCGAGCAACTGAAGCTGCACAAGGAGGGAGCGGGCCGCGCCGCTGCCGTGGAAGCAGAAGGCCGCGCCGAAGCGGCGAAGATCGAAGCCATTGGATTGGCGCAAGCCAAGGCCATCGAAGCGCAAGGCGTGGCGGAGGCCACGGCAATTTTGCGCAAGGCCGATGCGTGGAAGCAGTTCAACGACGCGGCTAAGCTGCAAACGGTGCTGGAAAAATTGCCAGCGATCATCGAATCCTCCACCGGCGTGTTTGGCGCGGTGGCGGCGCCGATGGGCAATATCGACAAGCTGGTGGTGATTGACTCGGGCAATAGCGGCGGTGGCGGCGATGGATCGAACGCCGTGGCGCGGCTGGCAAGAACGGGGCCTGCGGTGGTGTTCAATCTGTTGCAGCAGCTCGAAGCGCTGGGGCTGAATCTGCCAGCGGTGATGCAGCAGCTCGGCATCCAGACCAATGGCGGCGCCGCATCCACCGCGAACGGCGGGGCCGGCGAGCACGCGGCGGAATTACCTACGCGAACCAAAAAGGCGTAAGCGACGTGAGCCAGCAAGGGTATCTGCGGCGGCGAGGCACGCGCGGCGTTTCGATCCTCGCGGTCGTCGCGGTGATACTCATTCTGGGGCTTGCCCTGTTGTTCGTGGCGCCGTTTGGCTTCATATATTGGTCGCTGAACAGGACGATTCGAGAGAATCCGCAACTGAGCACACAGCCGGCGCCGCTGGCGAGTGTGGGGCCGATCACGGCCAAGCCCACCACCCTAACCTGTTGCGGCGTGGAGTTCGATGTGCCCTGGGGCAAGCCGGAACGCACCAATGCGACGGGGTCATATCAGGTTTACTTTTATTTTGCGGAGAGGGTTGTCAGCTTCAAGCAACCGGAGAGCGTGATTGCGCCTTTTCTCTGGCAGGAGGGACAGACCGCCGAGCAAAGGGATGCGATGCGGCAGACGTTCGGCTATGAGGCTGCGAATACGCGTTACGAGGCGATGGAACAGACGCTGCGACACGTGCCGAAACGGGTGGGCTTGTTCAACTACATGAAGCTGATCAGCGAGATGATGCTGGTCACCCACAAGGATATGGTCATAGGACGCGAGTCCACGGGGATATTCGCGTTTGAGCATGACGCCCGGCGCGGATTTCAGATCAACGACCCCGCGTGGTCCAACGAAGTGAGAGTGATCTTGTTCGACCAGCAGGACAGGCAGATCGAATTCGAAGTAAGGCGCAATCGTGATGCGCCCGCGCTGACGCAAGGCGAAATCGACTACGTCGTGCGCTCGATTCGCGTCGCGCCTGAAGAGCCGCCGAACCAGCCAAACCCGCGAAGCCGGCGACCAAGCCTCCGGTCAAGCTCCCTGCGAAGGTCGCTTCCTAGCCGCGTACCTGGCCGGCGATTGTCACCCCAAGGACAGATTCGTGAAACCGTATTGGATCGTTGTGGTGCGTTAACGACGGGAAAACAGTGAGGGGTTACGGGAGTATTGTTCCCACCAGGCGCGCCAAGCGGCGGGATTGCGGCCGTGCCACTGGCCGGTGATGTCGCGCAGCGCCTGATACGCCCAATCCTGCGTCGCAGGGTCGAGCGAGGGGTCGTCCACATAGGTGAGCAATTCCGGCACGGCAGCCATACGCTGGGCGTGCGTGAGCATGCCGGACTGTGCGAGGGTGCAGGCAGCGTGCTCGCGGATGCGCGGCGAGCGGTCGTTGTGGAACGTGTCGAGCAGCGGACGAATGGTGTCGCCGCTGCCGAGCAGCCCCAGGCCAGAGACGGCCCAATAGCGCGTGTCTTCGTCGCGGTGGCCGGTGAACCGCTTCAGCAGATCGAATGCGCCGGCGGATTCCACGCCGCGATTGCCGAGCGCACCGAGCATCCACAGTGCCCAACCGCGCGCAGCGGCATCCTCCTGCGCTCGCTGGGAAAGCTGGTAGAAGCTGCCGGAGTCTTTCGGCAGGTCATAGGCCGCGAGAAACACTTCGATGGCCGCGGCGCGAACGCGCAGGTCGTTGGAGTTGAGCGCCACTTGCAACATGCCGCTGAACTGTGGGGACAACTGGATGTTGCCGCGCCAACCCTCCACGCGCTGCGCGATTTGCTCGATGGAGCCTTCGTAGTGGTTGATAGCGCGCTGGATGAGCAGTTCGGCCTGCTCCTGCTTGGGCATGGTCGCCAATCCTTCAATCATATGGTCCGAGAGGCGCGGCGGGGATGCGGAAAGCGGGTCGCTGGTCAGCGCAATCAGGCGGGCAAACTCCATCCACGCGGCCTCCAGCGGCGTGGCATTCAAGTTCACAAGTACAAGAAAACAAAAGAGTAAAATGGTGAGTAGGCCCACCCGTACGGCGGACCGCGCAACGCCCAGGCCCGGAACTTTGGCTGCGTCGCCCATAATCCTGCGGTTCAAGCCTAAGCCCTGAAGCGCCGACGGGCAATAGTACGAGCGGTCTATCGAGGGGCTGGACCGGTAGAGGCGGCGGCGCTTCCTCCGGGAGCCGACTTCTGATATAACCTGCTCGGCATACCCACCAGTTAGCTTCCGAGGAGGTTACCCAGATGGACTTCCTGAACGGAAAGATTCAAGTCTTCTTCGGCCCACAGGAAAACGGCGCAGCGGATGATCTCGAGCAAGCGATCGTGGACTTCATCGACGAAGCGCAGTTTTCGCTCGAGATTGCCGTGCAGGAACTCGACAACAAGCCGATTGCCGACGCGATCGATCGCGCCGCCCGTCGCAAACAGCCCGGCTCGGACCGTTTTATCAGCGTGCGTTTCGTCACCGAGGGCGATTATCTGTGCGAGGAGAAGCCGGTCAACCCGCCGGACAAGAAAGTATCACTCGACGCCAACCGCGCGCTGCTCCTGCTGCTAATGCGCGGCGCGGTGGACGCCAAGATTGATTTCAACCCCAAACTATTTCACCAGAAGTTCATCATTCGCGACGCGGAGCGCCCGCGCGGCGCGGTGCTCACGGGGTCGGCAAATTTCACGGACACCGACACGCACCGCAATCTGAACCACGTGGCGATCTTCCACGACGCAGGAATCGTCACCGCTTACACGCTGGAGTTCGATCAGCTTCGCGAAGGCGTTTTCGGGGGTCGGTCGCCGGCGCCGACAACCATGGATCCCTTCACGGTGGTGATCGATGGCACGGAAGTGCAAATCCTGTTCAGCCCGGATCACAATCCCGAGCTGCGCATCGTCAACGAGATTTTGAGCGCACAGAACAGCGCAAAATTCATGATGTTCACGTTCGCCAAATCCACGACGATTGACGACGCGCTGATCAGCAAGCTCAATGGCGGCGGGTTTGCCGTCACCGGTGTGCTGGACAGCACGCAGTCCTCGCAGCAATTCTCGCCGCACCCGGAGTTGATTGCGGCGGGCGCTACGCTGCGCAAAGACAAATTGCCGCAAAACGGCAAGCTGCACCACAAGCTGTTGGTGCTGGATGACGCGGTGACCATCGGCGGCAGCTTCAACTACACCGGTCCTGCCAACCGCTACAACGACGAGAATCTGTTCATCATTCGCAATGCGGCGGTGGCGCAGT
>JBOGNS010000409.1:0-3280 GCA_050747305.1 Candidatus Acidiferrales bacterium
CGCTGGAACTGAGCACCCGGCTGGTGCGCCACGATGGCAAGCCGCTGGCCATCCAGGGGATCGCCCGCGACGTGAGCGAGCGGCGGCGGGCGCAGGCCGAGTTGCGCGAAGCCAACGACAAGCTGCAAATGCAAGTCGCGGAAATGGAGCAGCACACCCGCGAAACCACGATGATGAACGAGATGGGCGACCTGCTGCAAATCTGCCTGGCGCCGCGCGAGGCTTACGACGTGATTGCGCGCACCGCGCGCGACCTGTTCGGGCACTATTCGGGCGGGCTGATGATCCTCGATGCGCAGCGCAACGTGGCGGAGGCGGTGGCGCGGTGGGGCGATAGCCTGCAGGGCGACGAAAGCTTTGCGCCGGAGGACTGCTGGGCGCTGCGGCGGGGCCGGGCGCATCGCGTGGAGTCGGAGTCGGTAGGCCCGCTGTGCCGGCATGCGGGGCCGAATTTTCGCGGCAGCACGCTGTGCGTCCCGATGATGGCGCAGGGGGAAGCGCTCGGTGTAATGCACCTGCAAGGCGCCGGGGGCGCGCCGGTGGGGTCGCTGCGCATGCCGATTAATAGCTCGGTGGAGCGATTGGCGGTGACGCTGGCCGAACACGTGTCGCTGGCGCTGGCGAACCTCGGTATGCGGGAGACGCTGCGCAATCAATCCATTCGCGACCCGCTCACGGGCTTGTTCAACCGGCGCTATCTGGAGGCGTCGCTGCTGCGCGAGGTGGTGCGGGCGGCGCGCAAGCAGCGGCCGCTGGGCGTGATCATGATGGACGTGGACAACTTCAAGAAGTTCAACGACACGTTTGGCCATCAAGCGGGCGACGCGCTGTTGCGCGAGCTGGGCGCATTCTTGCAGCGCCACACGCGCGGCGACGATATCGCCTGCCGGTACGGCGGCGAAGAGTTTACGGTGATCCTGCCGGAAGCGCCGCTGGAAGTCTCCCGCCAGCGCGCCGAGCACATGTGTGAAGAGGTGCGCAGGCTGGCCTTGCAGGGTGACCCGGAGCGCGCGGTGACCATTTCGTTCGGGGTAGCCGGGTTTCCCGAGCATGGCGTGAATGCCATGGACCTGCTGCGCGCCGCCGACCGCGCGCTCTACCGCGCCAAGGCGGCCGGCCGCAACCGCGTGATGCTGGCCGACGGCCTAGCCGCGCCCAGCCAGCCGCCGGCAGAGCTACAGGATCAGCAAGAACATCCGCGAGAGGCGCAAGAGCCGCAGAAATCGCAAGCGTCACAGGAACCGGAGCCGCCGCCAGAGCCGCAACCGCCGCAGAACTCACAAGAACAGCAGGCGCCGCAGGCGGTGGAAGAGCCGCGAGACTCGCAAGAACCGCCGGAGAGCGCATGAGCGGCAACAACGGCGGGGAAGCGATGGTCAGGGTGCGCGACGTGCGCGTTAGCTACGGCCAGCGCGAACTGTGAAACGAAAATGCCCCCGCTGAGAATTGTCGGCAACTGGCGGGAGGGATATGCGCTGGACTACCACACGGTCAGCAGTATTCATACGCACGATGATGAGTTTGGCCGACCTCGCTTCGAAACCAAACGAACGCCACTCGGCGAGCTTCTATATCGGCTAAAATACAGGCGAGAGGATGCGGGGGCCGAGCCCCTGGCTGACGCCGCAGCCGCGCTGGTGCGCTCATGGAATCGTGGAGTCCAAGTAATCGTTCCAGTCCCGCCGTCGAAAGCTCGGTCCCGTCAGCCGCTCGCCCTGGTGGCACGGGCATTGGGGCAAAGACTCTCCATTCCAGTGGCGAACGCGGTATATAAAGCGCAGGGGACTCCGGAGCTGAAGGACGTCAACGACCGCATCGAGCGGCTGAAGATGTTGCAGGGAGCGCACACCGTTGCACGAGCCTTGGTCGAAGGAAAGAAGGTACTTTTGCTCGATGACCTGTATCAGTCCGGCGCAACTATGAACGCAGTTGCTGGGGCGCTGTATGCGCAGGGCGGGGCATCAGACGTTTACGCACTGGCGCTGACCCTTGCGCGGAGATAGCGAATGACAAGAGTATTCATTGGCGGTTCGCGGTCGATCACGCGCCTTCCGGCGGAGGTACAACAGCGGCTCGCCAACATTGTCGAGCGTGGCTTCGCGGTGCTGGTTGGCGACGCGAACGGCGCCGACAAAGTCGCTCAGCGCTACTTCGCCGGGCGCTCCTACGATCACGTGACCGTCTTCTGTACGAATGGCGCGTGCCGGAATAACTTAGGGCACTGGCCGGTGCGCGCCGTGGCGGCAGCGCGCGGGGCGCGGGGCTTCGACTTCTACGCGGCCAAAGACGCACAGATGGCTAAGGAGTGTACGGTCGGATTCATGATGTGGGACGGAAGAAGCCGGGGCACGCTGGCGAATGCCGCGCGCCTTGTGGAGGAAAGCAAACCCGCGCTTGTCTATGTCGCTCCGGCGGGCAAGTTTGTGAGCATAAGAAATCGCAGCGACTATCAGCACTACCTGTTGCATCGTGGGACAAGTGCGGCGGATCCCGGCGACCAAGCCGACACTCATCACGCCGTGCTCTTCTGATGACAACGCTGGACAACGGCGGCGGGGAAGCGATGATCCGGGTGCGCGACCTGCGCGTGAGCTACGGCGAACGCGAAGTGCTGCACGGGATCAGCTTCGAGGTGGCGCGCAATGAGACGGTGGTGATCCTGGGCGGCTCCGGGTCGGGCAAGAGCACGCTGCTGCGCACGCTGGTGGGGCTGGAAAAGCCGAGCAGCGGCAGCGTCTGGCTGATGGGCCAGGACCTCGCCACGTGCCGCGCGGCGGAATTGGATGCCTTGCGGCGCATGATGGGGATGTCGTTTCAGGGCGGCGCGCTCTTCGGCTCAATGACGGTGGGCGAAAATGTGGCGCTGCCGCTGCGGGAGCACCAGCCGCAACTGGAAGACTCGACGATCCAGATCGTGGTGCGCCTCAAGCTGGAGCAGGTGGGCCTGACGGGCTGCGAAGATTACATGCCGTCGCAACTCTCCGGAGGGATGCGAAAGCGCGCGGCGGTGGCACGGGCCATGGCCATGGACCCGCAGATCCTGTTTTTCGACGAGCCTTCCGCGGGGCTGGACCCGATCATTGCCGCGGGCATCGACAACCTGATTGTGAAACTGAAGTCGGCATTCCGCATGACGATTGTGGTGGTGACGCACGAGCTGGCCAGCGCTTTCCTCATCGCGGACCGCATGATCCTCATCGATAAGGGCCACATCGTCGCGCAGGGCACGCGCGACGAAATGCAGACCAGCACGCATCCGCGCGTGCGCCAGTTCCTCGAC
>JBOGNS010000410.1:0-4472 GCA_050747305.1 Candidatus Acidiferrales bacterium
AGCCGTATTGCAAGTTCCCGCTGCCGTCCCGAGGCTCTCGCTAGCAAGAGGCTAGCCGCATTCACGCATCCAATAAGAAGGAGGGCTCCTACTATAGCGACGAGGATACCGACCGAGTTTACAATCCTACCTTGGATGACCGGATGTGTCTGAGCCTCGTTAGCAAAAACTAGCATCGGAGTGCCGACTGGACGGACGCCACTATATGCCTGCCCTCACTGCTGTCCGGCTAAAATATTTTCGCCGCGCATAACCGAGTCCGAATCAGTAGGCTAGCGGCATTTTCGGATTTTTCGATTTGAACTTTTTCTGCCGATTTTGACTAATCGGGGCCCGCGTGGCTCATCGACAATGAGGGGTGAATGCCGGCCAAACCGTATTTTCCCAACTCCTGGATCACGTGCCCTCCTACGAGTTTCAGAAGTGTGTCGCACGTTATCACGGCGATTCTCACGGGCGAGGCTTCTCCTGTCGGGACCAGTATCTGGCAATGGCCTTTGCGCAGTTGACTTACCGCGAGAGCCTGCGTGATGTCGAGGCATGCCTGCGCTCGATGAGCGCCAGGCTGTATCACATGGGATTCCGCGGACGAGTGTCGCGCTCCACTCTCGCCGACGCCAACGAGACTCATGACTGGCGCATCTATGGCGATTTTGCTCAGGTCCTGATCGGTATCGCGCGGCCATTGTACGCTCACGATCCCATCGGCGTGGACCTCGACCAGAGCCTCTACGCGCTGGATTCCACTACCATCGATCTCTGCCTTTCGCTGTTCCCCTGGGCGAAGTTCCGCAAGCACAAAGCCGCCGTGAAGATGCACACGCTGCTGGACCTGCACGGCAATATCCCCACGTTTATCAGCATTACCGATGGGAAAGCGCATGACGTCAACATCCTTGATGAGATCCTGCCGGGAGCCGGGGCGTTCTACGTCATGGACCGCGGCTACGTGGATTTCCAGCGTCTCTATGTCTTCACGCTCAGCGCCGCCTTCTTCGTCGTGCGCACCAAGTCCAACGTCATTCTGCAGCGCCGCTACTCTCACGCGGTTGACAAAAGCACGGGCGTCCGATCCGATCACACCGTCATTCTGACCGCCATCGATTCCGCCAAAGCCTACCCGGACGCGCTGCGCCGCGTAAGTTATCTCGATGTGAAAACGGGGAAGCGGTTCCGGTTCCTGACCAACAACTTCACGCTTCCGGCACTTACAATCGCACACATCTACAAGGCCCGGTGGCAGGTGGAACTGTTTTTCAAGTGGGTCAAGCAGCACCTGCGCATCAAGGCGTTCTACGGCACCAGTGATGCGTTTGTCAACTTGATCTGGCCCCTTTTGATGCGCTGATCTGGCCCCACCTGGTATTTGCTTAATTCTTCCCGTTTTGGCCCTGACGGAAGGAGCCCGTAGGGCGACTGGAGTTAGGGCCAAAACGGTTCGCCGTCGCCCATCCCTAGCTCGGCTGATTCCGGCGTTGCCGGACCGCCCGGTTGTCGCTAAAAAGGCGGCTCCGGTTCGCTCCCCTCCGGATCAAACATGTGTTCAAACGGCAGGCGCTCCGTCGCCCTGCTCGATCCCAGCACGACCTGGAACTCCGTCTGATCGGCGCCCAGACAATCCAGCCTTACAATCTGGGCCAGCCGGCTTTCCACCCAGCGCCGCCCTTCGTCGTGGCTGTGCTCGGCTTGGTGGCCGATCTCCAGCGCCCGCTGGAATGCCGTATCGCGATCGTCACTCCGAAAGATGTGGACCGCCTCTTCCCATTGGCGTAGCCCTTCTTTGCCCTCCACCATCACGGCCCAACGAAGGTGGGCGTAGTACCACTGCTGGCGGTTCATGCCTTGCCGCCTTTCTTCGCCAGCGTTCTCCGGAACCGGTAGGATTCGTTCCCGGTCTCAATAATGTTGGCCTGGTCCGTCAACCGGTCCAGCATCGCCTTGCATAACCGTGCATTGGGAAACTTCGTGGTCCATTCGGAAAACGGCAGGTTCGTTGTCACAATCACCGCCGCTCGCTCGGCGCGTCCCGCGATGACCTGAAACAGCAACTCCGCCGCGGCGTCCGGCATGACCACGTAACCCAGCTCGTCGATCACGATCAGGTCGTAGCGCGTCCAGCGATTCCGCACGCGCGTTAGCTCCAACTGGTTCTGAGCTTCGATCAGCTCGGTTACCATTTCCGCCGCCGTCGTAAACCGCACCCGCTTGTGCTGCCGGCAGGCGGCCACTGCCAACCCCGTTGCCAAGTGCGTTTTCCCCGTCCCCGTCTCACCCAGAAAAACGACCGGCTCCTTGCGCGTCAGATATCCGCCCTCGCTCAGATTCCTCATCACCGCCGCTGGAATGTGCGGCACAACCTGGAAGTCGAACTCCTCCAGCGTCTTCACCGCCGGGAAGCGCGCTTCCTGAATCCTCCGCGCCATCGCCCGGTGATCGCGTTCCTCTACTTCCGCTTCCAGCAGCGCCTCCAGATAACTCAGGTGCGATTGCTTCTCTTTCACCGCTTCTTCGGCCAGGCGCGCAAACTGATCGCCCAGCGTGGGCAATCGCAGTTGTTTGGCATACTGCTGGATCGCCGCCTGCCGGACCGGCTTGGTGGCACTCATTGGATCACCCCCGTCGCCGGCCAGTTCGGCCGTAACCGTTCGTAGTCGTCCAGACTCGGCTGGGGCCGGTCATAACGGCTCAGCGCCCCGATATCTACCGGTTTGGCCGTTGGCCGCTGCTCCAGGTTGTTGACGTTCAATAGATAGCGGATCGACCCTACGTTCGGACAGCCCAGTTCCAACGCCTCTTCCACCGCTCGCCGCACTCGTGCCACACCATACTCGCGGCCCAGCAGCAGAACGTCGATCATGGCTCGCGTTCCGGCCTGCTTGCCCTCCCGCTCTTTCAGTAATCCCCAAAACTGGTCGTAGCTGGCGGGCCAGCGTCCTTGTGCGCGGCACTGCTCCAGTGCCGTCGAACCGGCCAACGCTCCCGGCTTCTTCGTCAGCGCGTCCAGGTAATGCTCCAGTTCCAGCACCTTCTTATGCCGCTCATAGCAGCGCTCGTGCCGGGCCACGCACTTGGCCTGATACCAGACCTCCACGTATGCCGAGTAGACCTTCACCTGGACCGAAGTGCCCACCGGCAATGGCGCCGAATAGAAGTTCGTCAACGCCTTCGCGCACCCGCTGGCATTGATCTCCGGAAAATGCAAAGAGGCCAGATCGAAGCCCTCTTCGGCCAGAGGCAGAAGATGTTCCCGTTCGGCGATCATCCCCGCGCCGATCGATTGTGCGCGGCCCCCGATCACCCGGTTCTGCTCCTCCCGCGACCCCGCCGCCAGCAGCAGGTTTAACTCCTCCAGGTGCTGCACGCTCGGCACGGGCACCAGATAGTTCCGCCGGAACTGGCCCCCTTCGCCCTCCACGCCTCCTTTCTCGTGTCCCTCGCCTGGCGTACAGAACTCCGATGCGAATCCCCAGTGCGAGCGAAAACCGATGAACCGCGCGGTTTCTTCCCGTTGATGGCCGCGCAGTATTTTCTTCACGGCGCTCTTAAGATTGTCGTAACGCAAAACACGGAACACGCCACCGAAATAGGCAAATGCCAGCTCGTGCGCTTCCAGAAACGCTTGCTGATTGGCGTGAGGATAAGCCCGGTGAAAGGCGCCGCCGCTGGCCATGCTGCGCAAGCAGAACACGTACGTCTTGCGAGCCTCGCCCTCGAACTCGACCCAGCCTTCGTACCAATCCACCTGCGCCTCGCCACCGAACTGATAGGATTGCGGCACAAAGGTTTCATGCCCCAGCAGGCCCATGGCAGCCTTCCTGGCGCGCACATACTGACGAACCGTCGATTCTGCTATCTCGGCTTCAGGTTTCTCGCGGCGCAGTCGCATCCATATCCGGTGCGCCGTGTGTCGCTGCTTTCTGGGCGCCTTGCGGTCGGCCTCCAGAATCGCGTCGATGAATGGGATCGCCGCCGCCAGTTTCGGTCGCTCGCGTTCCGGAATCTTGCGTTCCGCTGGCATCGCGCTGGCCAGCGCCTTCCGCACCTCTCGCCGGTGCACCCCCAGCTTCCGGGCCACCGCCCGGATCGTTCCGGCCCCATGTTCGTACTCCTGCCGGATCTGCTCGTATAGTTCCACTTTGGCTCTCCTGTTCTCCAAAACCGTCCTTCCTTCTGGGCCCCGAGACCCGAAACAAGATACACGGTTTATGGTTTACAGGTGGGGCCAAATCAGAACATCGAAAGGGGCCAATTCAGAGTAGCGAACTCACAAGTGATCTCCTTCCAAGCCGAAGACGGTAAACCGAGGGCCAATTGCTTCACTGAAACAGGCTGATGATCGGCGGCGCGTTGTAGGCGCTTAGCAAGTGTAAGAAAATAAGTGTAGCAATAAAACCATTTCTGGCCTAAAATGTTCTTGTGGCCAGCGAGGGTGAGATCCAGCAGCGTTTCTCCCAGTTGGAGGCGTGGCTGGA
>JBOGNS010000411.1:0-2392 GCA_050747305.1 Candidatus Acidiferrales bacterium
CAGATGGGAAGAGGCTTGTGGCGGGCTTCGGAATCATGCGAAGGATCAACGAATGCATCTGCGTTCATCTGCGTTGAAACAAAGCCTTCATGAAGAGACTGATTGAGTGCGTGCCGAATTTCAGCGAGGGGCACGACGCGGCCAAGGTGGACGCGCTGGTGGCGGCGATGCGCGCGGTGCCCGGCGTGTACGTGCTGGACCGCGAGATGGACGCGGACCACAACCGCTGCGTGATCACGCTGGCAGGCGAGCCGGAGCCGGTGGCGGAAGCGGCGCTCGCCGGAGTCGGCAAGGCGCTCGAGCTGATTGATCTGACCAAGCACAGCGGCGCGCACCCGCGCATCGGCGCGTGCGACGTGCTGCCTTTTATTCCCATCGAGGGCATCGCGATTGAAGACTGCGTGCACCTGGCGAAGAAAGTTGGCGCGGAAATCTGGAGCCGCTACAAGGTTCCGGTCTATTTTTACGAAGCGGCGGCGCAGCGTCCCGAGCGCGCCAATCTGGAGAACATCCGTCGCGGGCAGTTCGAGGGCCTCCGCGAGGAAGCGCCGCGCAATCCCGAGCGCGCGCCGGATGTGGGCGGCCCGGCGCTGCATCCGACGGCCGGCGCCACTGTGGTGGGCGCGCGAAAGTTCCTGATCGCTTACAACATCAACCTGAACACGCCGGACGTCGCCATTGCCAACAAGATTGCCAAAGCGATTCGTTTTTCTTCCGGCGGCCTGCGTTACGCCAAAGCGATGGGCGTGGACCTGCGCGCGCGCGGGCTGGCCCAAGTTTCCATCAACATGACCGACTTCGAGCAAACGCCGCTGCATCGCGTGTTCGAAATGGTGGCGCGCGAGGCCAAGCGCTATGGCGTGATGTCGGTGGGCAGCGAAATTGTCGGCTTGATTCCCAAGCGCGCCATCGAACTGACCGCGGACTTCTACCTGCAACTGGAGAATTTTTCGCCGGAGCAGGTGCTGGAGAACCGCATCGCCGCCGCGCTCACTGGCGCGTCGCTGGAGGCAAAAGACAAGCTCGCATCGCTCGCACAGCCGTTCCTCGATGCAGTCGCTGCGCCTACGGCCACGCCCGGCGGCGGCTCGGTTTCTGCGCTCGCGGCAGCGCTGGCGGCGGCGCTGGGGCAGATGGTCGCGGGCCTCTCGCGCAAGAAAAAGGCGCAGGCGCGGCACGCGGACCAGTTGAGCGCAGCCGTGGACGAGCTGCGCCAAGCTGCTGCCGCGCTGGCGGAAGCAATCGACACTGACGCCGCGTCCTATGACGCCGTACTGGCCTCCATGAAGCTGCCCAAAGAAACGCCTGATGAGCAATCGCGCCGCGAAGCCGCAATTCAGAAGGCCACGCAGATGGCCGCACTGGTTCCGCTGCGCGTGGCGCAGGCTGCGGCCGAAATATTTGAGCGGCTGGGGCAACTGGAAGCCATCTCCAGCTCGTCTATGCTTTCAGACCTGCGTGTGGGCCGATTGATGGCTGCGGCGGGCGCGCGCGGCGCGCTGGAAAACGTGGCCATCAATTTGGAGTCGATCACCGACGCAGCGTTTGTGAAGCAAATGCGCGAGCACAGCGCGGCCGTGGAAACGCGGCTGCGCCGCAGTGAAACAAAGGCCGCGACGATCTCATAGGCTGTATACTCGGGGATGTAAGGAAGGCTCATGAAAAAAACGATTCTGCTCGGAATGATTCTCTCGCTGGCAGTGCCGGCTACGGCGGGCTCGCTGAACCCGGCGATTATTTCGTTGTTCCCGAAAGACGTGGCGGAGTTCGCCTACGCCGACTTGAAGAGCGCGCGGCGGCACAAGTGGTTCACGCAAATGAAAGACCAGATGCTGCCGAGCCGCTTTCGCCAGTTCGAGCAGTTCCTGGTGCAGGCGGGGATCGACCCCAATTCACAGGTGGACGAACTGGCTTGGGCCGCGACGTTGCCTAATTCCGAGCGCAGCGACTTGATCGTAGGCGTGGCGCTTGGAACGTTCCGCCCGGCAGACGTGGAAGAGCACTTCAAGCGGCAGAAGGTGGCGCCCACCGAAGTACGGGGATTCAAGCTGTATGCGTTTGGCAGCGGCGATGGGCCAGCGGACATTTTCTTTTTCTTTCTCGATGCGAACACTGCCGCCTTCGGGCACCGCGCAATCCTCGAGCAAATGATCGAGGTGCGCTTCGGCGCCGAGGAAGGCCTGTTACGCAACGAGCTGATGTATCCGTTGATTGAAGAAGTGAACGGCCGCAGCCTGGTGTGGGCGGTGCTTGGCCCCGGATATACGAATGTTGCCATCCAGCAACTTGTGCCGGAAGCGGCGCAGTTTCCCGAGGCGCAGGAGCTTGCGGCGAAGCTGAAGGCCACCATCATCGAGCTGCAAGCCGATCGCGGGCTGGACGTCCAATTCCA
>JBOGNS010000412.1:0-5929 GCA_050747305.1 Candidatus Acidiferrales bacterium
ACGCGAACACCCTGGCGTCGGTGTCGCGTGCGTTCCGGCTGGCGGGGCACGAGGCCACCGTGTGCGACTCGGCGGCGCGCGCTCTGGAGTTGGTGAAAGCGCAGCGCTTCGACCTGATTTTCTCCGACGTGGTGATGCCCGGCAAAGACGGCCTGGCGCTGCTGGAAGAAATCAAGGCGGCGGGCGTCGTGACGCCGGTGGTGATGGTGTCCGGCCAGGCGAACATTGAAATGGCGGTGCGCGCCACACGCATGGGCGCGGTGGATTTCCTCGAGAAGCCGCTTTCCACGGATAAGCTGCTGCTCACGGTCAGCAATGTGCTGCGCCTCCAGCAGCTCGAGGAAGAAAACCGCGAGCTGCGCGACCGCCTCGGCAAGCACACGCTGGTGTGGACCGGCGCGCAGATGGAGCGGCTGATGGCGCAAGTAGAGCGCGTGGCGGCCAGCGAAACGCGCGTGTGCATTCTGGGCGAAACGGGCACGGGCAAAGAACTGGTGGCGCGCACCCTGCATGAGCGCAGCGCGCGCAGCGGCGAGCCGTTTGTCACGCTGAACTGTGCGGCGGTGCCTGCGGAACTGATCGAATCGGAATTGTTCGGGCATGAGAAGGGCGCATTCACCGGCGCAGGCGCGCGTCACGCGGGAAAGTTCGAGCAGGCCGACGGCGGCACGCTGTTCCTCGATGAAATCGGCGACATGCCGCTGCCCATGCAGGCCAAGCTGCTGCGCGTGCTGGAGGAGGGCGAGATCGAACGCGTCGGCGGCGAAAAAGCCACGAAGGTGGATGTGCGAGTGATTGTAGCGACGCACCGCAACCTCGATGAGCTGGTGCGGCAGGGCAGTTTCCGTCAGGACCTTTACCATCGCATCTACGTTTTTCCGCTGGCGCTGCCGCCGCTGCGCGAGCGCGTCGACGATATCTCGACGCTGGCCGAGCATTTTGCGCAGCAAGTGGCGCAGCAGAATGGCTGGAAGGCAAAGTATTTTGCGCTGGAGGCCATAGCCGAGTTGCAACAGTATGCGTGGCCGGGCAACGTGCGCGAGTTGCGCAATGTGGTCGAGCGGCTGCTGTTGCTCGCCAACGGCGACCAGATTGACGCCTCCACCGTGCGCCTCGCGCTCCCGGGTAGCACAGGCTTTCAGCCTGTGCGCGCGGTCGCGAGCGGACAGGCACCCTTCGCTACGCCGGAAGGGCAGGCACCCTTCGTTTCCACGCAAGGGCAGGCACAGGGGCCTGCCCCTACGATGAACAGTGGTCCGCTGGCCGAGCGAGTGGAAGCCTTCGAGCGCCAAACCATTCTCACCGAACTCGAGCGCCAGAAGCATCACATGACCAACACAGCGAAGGCGCTGGGGCTGGAGCGCTCGCATCTTTACAAAAAGTGCCAGCAACTTGGCATTGATCTGAAAGAACTGAAGAGCAGGGACTAGGGACTCGGACACTCGTAGTGGTAGCCTCGTAGTGGCAGCGTGAGCGCGCCCGCGACTCTTCGCTCCTCGTACCGAGTCCCTAGTCCCTCGACACTCTATTCTTTGACTCCATCGAGGACTCACGCCTAAACTCAGAGGCGCTTTCTGCCCGCATATGGAACAAGAGATTCGATTCTGCACGGCCCCGGATGGAGTTCGCATCGCGTACGCCAGCGCAGGCAGCGGCCCGCCGCTGGTGAAGGCGGCGAACTGGCTCAACCATCTGGAATTCGACTGGCAAAGCCCCATCTGGCGGCCCACATTCGAAGAACTGGCGCGCGACTTCCGCCTGATTCGCTACGACGAGCGCGGCAATGGCCTCTCCGATTGGGATGCGAAGGAGCTCTCGCTCGAAGCCTTCGTGAACGATCTGGAGTCAGTAGTGGATGCAGCCGGACTCGACCGCTTCCCGCTGCTGGGCATTTCGCAGGGCGGCGCGGTTTCCACCGCCTATGCGGTGCGCCATCCGGAGCGCGTGAGCCATTTGATCCTCTACGGCGCCTACGCGCGCGGCTGGGCGTTGCGTGAAGACGACGCGATGAAGCTGAAGCGCGAGGCCATGATCACCCTGATCGAACAGGGCTGGGGCCAGGACAATCCCGCATTCCGGCAGATGTGGAGCGCGCTGTACATTCCCAAGGGCAATTCCGAGCAAATGCACTGGCTGAGCGAACTACAGCGCATTTCCACTTCTCCGGCGAATGCAGCGCGGCTGGTGAACGCGCTCAGTTCGCTGGATGTGGACGGCCTGCTGGCGCGCGTCAGGGTCCCAACGCTGGTGCTGCATGTGCGCGACGACGCTGCGGTGCCCTTCAGCGAAGGGCGGCGGCTGGCCGCGGGCATCCCGGGCGCGCGCTTCGTGGAGTTGCCGGGATGCAACCATCTGCCGCTGCAAGGCGAGCCGGCTTGGGACATCCTGATCAACGAAGTGCGCCGCTTCCTCGGCGCAGGGAAAGCGCCGCGCATGGCAGCCTCCGATGCGAGCACGCGCACGGCGGGCAAGGGTGTGGGCGAGCGGCTGGCGCACTATCGCGTGATCGCGGCGCTGGGCGCGGGCGGGATGGGCGTGGTCTATCGCGCGCGCGACACCAAGCTGGAGCGCGAGGTGGCGCTCAAGGTGCTCCCTGACGCGCTGATGTCCAACTCCACGGCGCGGGCGCGTCTGGTACGCGAGGCCAAGACCGCCTCGGCGCTGAATCACCCCAATATCTGCCACATCTACGAAGTGGGCGAGGCTGACGGGCATTCCTACATCGCCATGGAGCACGTGGGAGGGCGGCCGCTCTCGCAGTCCATCCCTGCCGAAGGATTGCCCAGCGAAACGGTGCTGCGCTACGCCGTGCAGCTTTCCGACGCGCTGGCGCACGCGCATGAGCGCAACGTGCTGCACCGCGACATGAAGAGCGCCAATGTGATGGTCACGCCGGAAGGCCACGTGAAGGTGCTGGACTTCGGGCTGGCCAAGCGCGCGGTGGCGGAGTCGGATGAAGGCGCGATGACGGTAGATTCGGTGACGCAGGCCGGGGCGGTGGCAGGCACGCTGCATTATCTGGCGCCGGAGTTGCTGCGCGGGCAGCCGGCCGATGCGCGCAGTGACATCTGGGCGCTCGGCGTGGTGCTCTTCGAGATGGCCACCGGCAAATTCCCTTTCAGCGGCAAAACGGGGTTTGAGGCGAGCGCCGCCATCCTGCGCGAATCCCCGCAGCAGTTGCCGCCGCAGGTGCCGGCGGGATTGCGCTCGATCATCGGCCGCTGCCTTGCGAAGGAGCCAGCGCAGCGCTATCAGCGCGCCAGCGAACTGCGCGCGGCAGTGGAGGCGATCAGTTCCGATTCCGCGGCGGCGCCGGTGGCCGCCGTGCCTGCCACCGGTATGCCGCGCAAGGAAAGCACCGCATCGGCGCCTACGCTGACTTTCGAGCAGCCGCGCCGCTGGAAATGGCTTGGCTGGACCGGCGCTGTGCTTTCGCTGGCGGTTGCCATCGCATGGTACCAGCACTTCTACGGCAACGGCGCCAATAGTCCCCAACCCTCGGCTCCTGCAGCCGCAGGTTCAAATAGCGCGCCTTCTGGCCCGCTCCTCTCCACCGGCGGCAAACCTTCTGCTAACGCCGAGGCCAACTCTTACTTCGAGAAAGCCACGCTCTTCCTGCGCGGCCAGTTCGACGTTCCACGCGCGCGGGACCTGCTGGAGAAGGCGCTGGAAGCAGACCCCAAGTTTGCGGAAGCCCGCAGCACGTATGCGCTGACCCTTCTCTTGCAGGTCGAAGGCGGGCTCTCGAACGAAACGGCGTGGCTCTACCGAGCCGAGCAGCAACTCCAGCGGGCCCTGCGTGACGACCCCGATTGCGCGTCGGCTCAGGCCATACTCGGAGGTCTGTACGTGGGCCAGGGCAAGAAAGAGCTCGGTGGCCGCCAGCTTCAAGAAGTGTTTCAGCGCGACCCGCGCCAGCTACCTGCGCGCATCGGGCTGATTCATTATTACCGCATCAGCGGCGACTATCCCGCCGGCATTGCGCTGGCGCGCGAGACCCTGAGGCTCGTGCCCGTCTTCTTTATCAGCCAGTCGCTGCTGGGCAACATGCTGCACGAGAGTGGGGACATGCCCGCCGCGGTTCGCGAGTATGGCGGGGTGCTGGACCAGGATGCGCAGAACCTGTTCGCGCTGCGTGACCTGGCCCGCGGGCACATCGAAACCGGCGACACCAGGACCGCCAAAATCTTCCTGGAAAAAATCCGTGAAAGTGACCGGCGAAACTATCGCGTGCGGCTGGTCTGGGCGCTGCTGTACGCGCGCGAGGGTAAGCGCCGCGACGCCGTGAAAGAAATGGATGTCGAGGTCCAGAAATACGCGGAAGTGAATCCGAATGTGACCCTGGAGGCGGCGGAATTCTACGCCATCCTCGGCGATAAAGCGAAGGCGCTGGACTGGCTGGAGCGCGCCGTGCGCAATGGCGATGAGCGCACCGAATGGTTCCAGCGCGACCCGCTGCTGGAGTCCATTCGCGGCGAAGACCGCTTCAAGAATCTGCTTAGTTCCATCGCTTACCGCAGGCAGCGGCAGAAGTAATCCTCTCGCGTCTGCATTCGCTTCCGTGGTAGAACGCGGAACGCAGAACGCAGAAAAAAGCTGACAGCCCACAGCCGACAGCTCACAGTTCACTTTGCTTGGCTGTTAGCTGTCGGCTCGTCCGCTGCGAACTTCTTATTTCTTCTGAGTTCGACGTTCTGCGTTCTGAGTTCTGCGTTTCGTTCACTCCTTGTACGGGACTGTCCTTTCGTACTCCTCCGGCGACTGGCCTAGCGTCCCATCGCTGCACAGTACTCCGCCGCGATAGGTTGTGATACGCGCTGAAATCGCGCGGAGGAGCTATGCGGCGGGGCCTGGCATTCCGACTGATCCTTTCACTGGTGTTTGGCCCGTTTGCGGCGGGCGTTGTGGCGCAATCGCAACCCGAGCCGCCAGCCATCGCCGTGCCGGCAGCCACGCAGGCCGTCGTGCCGGCCGTGCCTGCCGCGAATCCTGCGACGACCGCCGCGCCGATCAGCCCGTTTCGCGCCTCCGCGCCGCACTTTGATCCGCGCTACGAATCTTCCAGCCAGCACCAGCATGGTGTGCTGGACGACCCAGCTTCGCTGGCGCTGCTGCCGGGCCACATCCTGCGCGACCAGCAGAGGCTGTGGCTGGCCCCGCTGCGCGTCCGCACCCAGCATGCGCCGTGGCTGGCCGCGACCGCAGGCATCACCGCCGGACTCTTCGCAGTGGATGCGCGGGTGCAGCGCCGGCTGACGCGCGAGGAGCCGGGCGCGGGCTACGCATTTGCGAGCAATTTTGGCCGGTTCAGCGGCGGCCAGATGGACTTGCTAGTCGCGGGCGGGTTCTACGTCGCTGGACGACTCGGCAACAGTGTGCGGACGCAGGAAACCGGCGTGCTCGGTTTGCGCGCCGTAATTGACGTGATGATCCTCAACAAGAGCATGAAGATGATCGCGCGGCGCCGTCGCCCCGCGCTGGATGATGGCACGCCGAACCACGGCGCCACCGGCGAGTTTTTCGAGAGCGGGCGGTCGTTCCCGTCGGGCCATTCGGCGGAGGCGTGGGCGCTGGCCACCATCGTGGCCCATCAATATCGCCATCGCAAATGGGTGCCCCCATTGGCCTATGGCTTGGCAGGACTTGTCGCCGCATCGCGCATTCCGGCGCGCAAGCATTTTCCGTCCGATGTGTTTGTGGGAAGCGCGCTCGGATTCACGGCGGGCCGCTCGGTGTGGCGCTCAGCGCACCCTGAGCGCGGCGAGCCGCACAGCCTTCAGATCTTGCCGTACGCGCCGCAGGGCGGCGTCGTCGGCGTCGCACTCGGCCTGGGATTCTGAGGCATTTGTAGAAGTGCGGCGGCTTGCCGGGCTCCACCTGCAGGTCGAATTGCGCCAGCCGCTGCTCCATCTCCGTCCGGAATCGCCGC
>JBOGNS010000413.1:0-3322 GCA_050747305.1 Candidatus Acidiferrales bacterium
AACAGTTGATTCGGTGTCCGCAAACGCTGACAATCAGTGACCGCGTACCAGCAAGGAAAATCTCTTCAAACTGCAAATAGAGTTCTCGGATAGAAGAAAACTCGACATTCGCGGGACGCTCGGGGAGTTCTCGCGGAATTTCAACGTTCAATTCACCAGCTCCCGTAGTTCCCATACGCGTTCCGCGATGCCAGCAGCCATCGCCGGAGTTATCCTCAGAGATTGATGCAGCCGACAAAAGTTATAGTGCGCGAAGTGTAGCGCAATTGGTGCTCGCAGGTGAGCTAATTTCTTAGAGACCGCATTGGTTAGCCGAGTGAATCGTCCAAGCTGCATACGAATCGAGAGATTTTGCCGCCCGATATGCGACGTAGAGATTAAGCGAGGCTTGGGATTGCCGGTGCCTGGTATCGGCAAGGAATTGACGATCTGCCCGGGAGCATAGGGTTCGGTTTCGTCTTTGTCGTACAATTTCAATAGCACCGTGTAATCGATGTCCGCGCCAAAGGCATCTCCCGCGGCGTGACTTTTCATCTTTTTGAGATTAGGACCCTACCTAACCCTGGCTCTACTTGCCTCTGCCCATCGCAAATAGTAGATTCCTTTTTCCCACGAAGAGCCCAGTCTGAAAGGAGAGCCGCCAATGAATCGCCGAAGGATTCCATCACGCTTGATTTCGTCACTCTGTATCGCCCTATTGCTGATGTTCGCCTTCGTCGCCGCTGGGGATGCGCAGGGGAAGGCTGCGGAGGCGAAAGCACCGGACCGCTGGACCGTGGACGAGATGATGAAGGTGAAGTCGGTGGGGAATGCGCAGCCATCGCCGGATGGCAAGCGCGTGGCTTACACGGTGACCAAGGCGGTGATGGATGGCGACAAGAGCGAAATGCTCACGCACATCTGGCTGGCCAACGCCGACGGCTCGGAAAATTTTCAGCTCACGCAGGGCGAGAAGTCATGCAGCAATCCGCAATGGTCGCCCGATGGCAAATGGCTCGCCTTCACCTCCTCGCGCTCGGGCAAGAACAACATCTGGCTGATCCGCACCAGCGGCGGCGAAGCCGAGCAGCTTACCGATGTGAAGTCGAGCATCTCCAGCGTGGCCTGGTCGCCGGATGGCGCACAGATCGCATTCACGTCTCCCGACGCGCCGAGCGAGCAGGAAGAAAAAGACAAGAAGCAGAAGAACGACGCGCGGGTGGTGGATGAAGATTTCAAGCGCGCGCACATCTGGATGATCCCGGTGGCCCGCAACGCGGCAGGCAAGCGCGAGCCGCGCCAGCTCACCAAGGGCGACTTCCACGTGGGCGGCGCATTCGGTGGCGGCGCGCCGGAGTGGTCGCCCGATGGGAAAACGCTGGCCTTCGCCCACACGCCGACGCCTTACGTCAACGACTGGACGCACGCCGACATCTCCACCGTGGCCGTGGCGACCGGCGAAATCAAACCGCTCGCGGCGACCAAAGCGGCGGAAGGCGCGCCGGCGTATTCGCCCGACGGAAAATGGGTCGCCTTCACCGCCAGCGAGAATCCACCCACGTGGGGCTTCTCCAGCGTGGTGCACGTGGTGGCGGCGAGTGGCGGACAGCCCAAGCGCCTCGCGGCGACTCCGGACCAGCAGGCCGGCATCCTCGGCTGGTCGGCGGACGGCAAGGCGATCTACGTAAGCGAGACCAAGCACACCGTGGGACGCATCTACGCGGTGCCGGTGGATGGCGGCACGCCGCGCGAAGTCAACAGCGGCGATGGCGTATTCGCTTCGATCAACTTGAATCGCAGCGGCACGGTAGCAGCCTTCGGGTGGCACGAATCGGCGAAGGCGCCGGAGATTTTTGTTTCGAGTATCGACCGCTGGCAGCCGGTGCAGGTGAGCCGCGCCAACGCAGACATGCCGCAGCATGCGCTGGGCCGCACCGAAGTTGTGCGCTGGAAATCAAAGGACGGCTGGGAAATCGAGGGCCTGCTTACGTTCCCCGTCGGCTACGAAAAAGGCAAGCGCTATCCGCTGCTGCTGATCATTCACGGCGGGCCGGCCGGTGTCTATACGCAATCGTTCATCGGCAGCCGCAGCCCGTATCCGATGGCAGTATACGCCGCGGAAGGCTATGCCATGCTGCGTCCCAACCCGCGCGGCTCCTCGGGCTACGGCCACAAATTCCGCCACGCCAATTACAAGGATTGGGGCGGCATGGACTACCAGGACCTGATGACCGGCGTGGATCACGTGGTGGCGCTCGGCGTGGCCGACCCGCAGCGCCTCGGCGTGATGGGCTGGAGCTACGGCGGCTTCATGACCTCGTGGATCATCACGCAAACCAAGCGCTTCCAGGCCGCGTCCATCGGCGCGCCGGTCACCAACTTGATGAGCTTTACCGGCACGGCGGACATTCCCAGCTTTATCCCCGATTACTTCGGAGCGGAATTCTGGGACAACATCGACATCTACATGAAGCACTCGGCGATGTTCAACATCAAAGGGGCGTCCACGCCGTCGCTGATCCAGCACGGGGAGCAGGACGCGCGCGTCCACTTCGCGCAAGGCATGGAGCTTTACAACGCGCTGCGCCGCCAGGGCGTGCCCGCGAAGATGATCGCCTATCCGCGCCAGCCGCACGGCTTGCAGGAACCGCGGCTGGTGCTCGACGCCGCGCGCCGCAACGTGGAGTGGTTCAAGCAGTACGTCAAGCCGTGACTCGTGACTTGTGACTTGCGATCCGTGAAAAGGGCCTCGTGACTCGCGACTCGTTGCTCTCAGTTCTGCAGCTTCTCCGTGACCTCTGCGCCTCTGTGAACTCTGTGACGTGTTTTTTCTTCTTCCGTGATGGAGGGAATCGCATGTTCGTCGGTGTTTGGCCGTTCACGAGTCACAAGTCACGAGTCACGAATCACGCCTCGCCTCTGCAAAACACTAACCGAGTTGCAGCTCCAGCGGCAGGCCGGGATTCATCACCGAAGCCCCGCCGTCAGCGTAAATCGTTTGGCCCGTGATCCACTCGGCTTCTTTCGAGCAGAGCAGCGCCACCACGTTTCCGATATCGGCAGGCGTGCCCAAGCGGCCCATCGGCGTCCAGCCGGCTTCGTTCCACTTGCGAATCGAATCGTAAACTGCCTGCGGCAACGTGTTGAGCACGCTGTCGTCAATCCAGCCTGGGCTGACGGCATTCACCGTAATCCGCCGGCGCGCCAGCGCCACTGCGAAATACCGCACCAGCGATTCCATCGCCGCTTTCGCCGAGCCCATACCGACCCACGGCTGCCAGCTTCCGGTGACGCTTCCCGCCGCATAAGTGATGGCGACGATGCGACCCGCTTCGCCCATCAG
>JBOGNS010000414.1:0-3497 GCA_050747305.1 Candidatus Acidiferrales bacterium
GCCATAGACCATGCAGGGAAAACCGTCGCACGTTTCGCAGCGAATGCACCTGCTGGCGTGGGGTCTTTTCTCATCCAGCATGATGCCCAGCGGCACATGGAAGGGCCGCACGCCCTGCCGCGCAAAATCCTCGTGCAGATGCTGGATGCGCGGCTCATGGCTCACCGCCGGATAAGGGTAAGGAGCGCTGGCTCGCGGCTCCGTGGGATCTTCGCCGCGATTGCCGTGTACCTGGTAAAGCCGCTCCGCCTGCGTGTAATACGGCTCCAAATCCTCATACGAAATCGGCCACGCCGGTGAAGTTCCGCCGTGGTGCCGCACTTCGCCGAAATCTTCCTTGCGCATGCGAAAAAGGGCCGCGCCGTAGAATTTCGTGTTGCCACCCACCCAGTAGTTGGTGTGCGGATGCAGCGGTTTGCCTTTTCCGTCGGACCACACTTCTTTGGTCTGGTAGCCGCCTTCCACATTGACGAAGCGCGAATCCCAATTGGCCTTCGACCGTGGCACGTATTCGCCCCGCTCGAGTAGCAGGATGCGCTTGCCCATTGGCGCCAGCGACCAGGCCAGTGTCCCGCCGCCCGCGCCGGTGCCGATAATGATTACGTCATAGTGATTCGCATTCATTTCCCAGCCTCGTCTGACCGCGCCGCGTGCGGCACCACTTCAATTTCAGCGGCCAGCCGCTTCAGCCGCAACGATGGGATGTGCATCACGCGCGAGCGGATTCAACTGTTCCGCGCGCTCCGCATCCGCGGTCGGTGACATCGAAACGCTGCGGCCGGTGTTGAATTGCACCAAGTCTTTGGAGAACAACAGGTCGAGCGACCAATCTAGCGCTACCCGCAGCTTCTTTTCCAGACGCGGCAGCTTGCTTAGATAAATGGTCCGCCACAGCCACCACGCGAAAAAGCCCGAAAAGTTCATGCCCAAAATGCGCGCCACGCCCGTACGCCGGCCAATGGCCGCGAGCTGGCCCAGCGTCGCAAATTCAAATGGGCGCTGCTCACCGCCGCGTATGGAGGCCAGCACATTGCGCGCCACTACGCGCCCTTGCCGCAGGGCGTGCTGGGCGGTTGGCGGACACGGTCTGCCCGTCTGTCTGTCGGGCACCGCAGCGCAGTCACCCAGCGCCCACACCCCCGGCCATCCGGCCACTTCCATTTGCGCATTGACAGCCAGCCGCCCGTTTCCTTTCCGGCAGGGCAGGGATTGCAGCAGGGGATTCGGGGATGTTCCCGCCGCCCAGACAACTGTTTTCGTCGCGATGATTTCGCCGCTGTCGAGCGTGACGTTACCCTCGTCCACGGCCGTCACGCGCGAGTTCACGCGGATTTCCACCTTGCGCTCGGCGAGCTTTTTCTGCGCATAACGGCCGAGCGATTCGCCCAGCTCAGGCAGGATTACGCTGCCGGGATGCACCAGCACGACGCGAATGTTTTCGTCGCTGAGATGCGGATAGAACTGCAATGCCTCGCGCAGAAAATCATTCACGCCGGCGATGGTTTCCACGCCGGCAAAACCGCCTCCTGCCACAACCACGGTCAGCAATTCGTCGCGCTTACCGATGGCGCATTCAAGATCTGCTGCTTCCAGCAGCTCGATGAGGTGATTGCGCAGTTCGATCGCGTCACCCAGCGACTTCATGGTGCGGGCGTAGCGCTCCAGTCCGGGCAGGCTGAAAAAATTTGTCACCGAGCCGAGGCCGATCACCAAATGATCGTAAGCGAGCGAATGATGGTGACGTTCCTCGCTGTGCGACACCAGCACGCGCCGCCCTGCGAGATCAAGTGACTCCACGCTGCCGTGAAAAAACTTCACACGACGCAGCAGCTTGCGGATTGGGTTCACGATATGCGTGATGTCGAGATCGCTGGCGGCCACTTCATGCAGCATGGGCGTAAACAAAAAGAAGTTGTCGCGGTTTATCAGCGTGACTTCGAGATCGTCGCTGCGGGCCAGCGCTTTCTCGAACTCCAGCGCCGCGTACAGGCCTGCAAAGCCGCCGCCCAAGATCAGGATTCGCGTTTTGCTTTTTTCGCTCATGGCAACTGGATGGTAAGGCGAGGGCTTGCGAGGGCTCTCGCCCCACGGTTGGAGGCTACTGGCGGATGAGGGGAGCGGTCGCGAAGTTTACGCTGAAGCGCTTGCACCACACCGTTACGGCGCGATACTTGTTCAGGTCCGTGCCCGCCGGCACCGAGTAATTTTGATCGCCTTGGTTCCCTTTGAGCGGGCCGAGGTCCACGAAGCCCGCGTTGGTCACCGTATCGTTGTCACTGGCATCATCTGCGGCCACGAGATAGAGGTGCAACTGCGGGCCATTGGAAGTTTGAAAATCCGTGAGACGCAACACTTGATTGCCGTCGGCAAGCTCATAGAGCGTGGCTACGCCCTTGCTTTCATGCGCCACGCTGCGGAAACTGCCGCTGGCGATGCGGTTCGGTTCATTGGATGCCGAGGTCATCGCAGCGCCCGGCGCAGACAAAGCGGCGGTGGCAAAATTCACGCTGAAGCGCTGGCACCAGACGGTGACGGCGCGGTACTTTGCGAGGTCCACGTTGGCCGGGAGATCGTAATTCTGATCGCCCTGATTGCCCTTCAGATCGCCAAGATCGATAAAGCCCGCATTCGTTACGGTTTCGTTGTCCATGGCGTCGGCAGCCGCCACCAGATAAACGTGCAGCGCGGGGCCGTTCGACGTCTGGAAATCCGTCAGCCGAAGCGTGCGCCGCCCATCCGGAAGCTGAAAGATGGTGGCCACGCCCCTGCTCTCATGCGCCACGCTGCGGAAGCTTCCGGTCGCCAACGGTGTGGCTGCCGCCGTTCCCACCGGCGCCGCTGCCGCTGTGGGAAAGGGTTCATTCACGGACTGATTGATGAAGAGCAGTTCCGGGCGAAACGCATACCATAGGGCCGCTGCCGCAACCACTCCGATCAAAATCGCCAACTGTCTCTTTTGCATCAGATTCTCCCTGAGTTTTCCTGAAATCAAATCCACATGCTTTGATTCTTGAGTCCGCAAAAAGGCGCAACTCATTTCGTCAATCCATTCGCTCTCCGCCCTTCATCTGCTTCTCGCAATCTGCGGCAGACCAGCGCCGGCGATGTTCAGCCGCATTCGATACAGGCCGCTGCGCGCGCACAGGTACAGCGTTTTGCCATCCGCATCGCCCCACGCCATGTTGTGCACGTGCTTCGGCGCGTAGATGGTGCCGAGATGCTTGCCTTGCGGCGAAATCACCCACAGACCACCCGGACCGGAAACGTACACATTGCCCGCCTGGTCCACCTTCACTCCATCGATGGCGTCTTCGCCGGGCGCCATGGTCATGTCAAAGAACACGATGCCGTTGGTGAGGGAACCATCGGGCTGAGCTTCGTAGCGCATCATGATCTTTCGCTGGTCGTCCCAATTGCCAACGTAGAGATATTTTTCGTCAGGCGAAAAGGCCAGCCCATTGGGGCCGGTAAGGTCGCGCGCGGCGAGGCGCACGCGG
>JBOGNS010000415.1:0-3225 GCA_050747305.1 Candidatus Acidiferrales bacterium
GAGAATGGGCGGACCGGGAAGACAGGCAAACCAAGCCCTACGAGTTAGTGAAGCATCTGATTGGGTCTGTTCGAAGTGGCGATCCCAAGCTGTCGGAAAACACGGGCCGCAAGTTCACCGAACTACTGCTCAAACGCCGCAGAGGTCGTGGGTGATTCTCGTCGACACTGGGCCGCTTGTCGCGCTTGTGCACGAGGACGATCAGCACCACGCCAGTTGTGTCGCCGCCTTCAAGGAAATTCGAGGCCCGATCGGTACGGTCTGGCCCGTGCTGAGCGAGGCCATGCATCTCGTCGCGCATCTGCCGGCGAGCCAAGAAGCAGTGTGGGAAATGCTAGAACTGCATTCCGTGCACTTGTGGCCGCTAAATTCCGTTGATATACCCCGAATAAGAGAACTCATGCGCAAGTACGCGGACTTGCCGATGGACTTAGCGGATGCTGCGCTGGTCGCGGTCGCTGAGCGTGAGGATATCCGGACAATATTCACTGTGGATAAGAAGGATTTTGCGCTGTACCGACTGCGCGGGCGCTTGCGCTTTACGGTTGTGCCTTAGCAGCAACGACGCTCCCTTTTTCATGCGCCGGTGCGGTCAAGTTGTGCGCGTTAGTACTGGACTACATTTTCGATGATTTGGTCGAGCGGTGTTTGTGGGCGGAACCCGATGAAGCGGCCGATTTTTGCGATGGAAGGGACGCGGCGCTGCATATCTTCGAAGCCTTCTTCGTACGCCTGATCGTACGGAATGTAGCAAATCTCGGATTTGCTGGCGCTGAGTTCCTTCACGCGCTGCGCGAGCGCTTCGATGGCGACTTCCTGGTTGCTGCCGAGGTTGAACACTTCGCCCACCGCAGCCGGCGTGCGGATCAGCTTGCTCAGCGCCTCGACTACGTCGCCCACGTAACCGAAGCAGCGCGACTGCTTGCCGCTGCCAAACACGGTAATCGGCTCCCCGGCCAGCGCCTGCCGCACAAAGTTGGGCAGCACCATCCCGTAGCGGCCGGTTTGCCGCGGGCCCACGGTGTTGAACAGCCGCACCACGATCACCGGCAGCTTTTTTTCTTTCCAGTAGGCGAGCGCGAGGAACTCGTCGATGGCTTTCGAGCAGGCATAGCTCCAACGGCCCTTCACGGTCGCGCCCATCACCAGATCATCGTCTTCGCAAAACGGAACCTTGGCCGACTTGCCGTAAACTTCCGAGGTGGAAAAAATCACCACCAGCTTTTTCTTTTTGTTGGCGAGGTCCAGCACGATCTCCGTGCCGCGAATATTGGTCTCGATCGTGCGCACCGGGCTTTCCACAATCAAGCGCACGCCCACGGCGGCGGCCAGATGGAAGATCACGTCGCAGCGATCCACCAACTCCGCAAGCGCCGCCACGTCCATGATGTTGCCGGTGCGGTAGTGATACTTCGGGTTGGTGCGCAGATGCTCGACGTTCTCGATCGAGCCGGTGGAAAGATCGTCCACGGCCCACACTTCGTCGCCCTGCGCGAGCAAATGCTCGGCCAGATGACCCCCGATGAAGCCCGCCCCGCCCGTAATCAAAATGCGCAACGATTACACTCCGCAACCCAAGTAAACGCTGCATTCTAACAGAGTCCCTCAAGGGCAGTCACACACGCCGCCATGCCGGCTTCTTCCCGCGGACCTGGCCAGCGCTGTTCTCGCTTATCCACTCCACCCGTCTGCTTGCTTTCGCGCGCCTGCGTGCTTACCATCGTTCGGCTAGGCGCATCGTCGAGCCGAGCTTCTGCCTGCTAAGCGCCTCAGTCCGCTCTGCGTCTATGGAGAATCTTGGCCCGCTAAACCTTCCGCTCTCGTTCTTCGGCACGGCTGTCATCGTTTTCCTCGCCATCGTGCTGTACTTCAGCGGCCGCCGTCATTACGGCCCAGCGGCCTTCTGGATCGCGTTGCTGCTCGCCGGACAGGCCTGTGCGCTCCAATTGGTTGCTTCCGGGCCGGTAATTCGTCTCCAGATGTTTCAGCCTTGGGGCGATCTATTCAAGCTGCCCCGCGGGATATTCTTCGCGGCATTCCTCGCGCAAGCTGCAATCGTCTTCTGGGGAATCCGCCGGTATTGGCCGGTCATCCAGCAGCACCGGCTCCGGCTGCTCACTTGGCCGAGATTGCTGCTGCTGTTGCTCCTGCTGGCCTATGCCGCGACGACGATTACTCCCGAGTGGGCACAATCACTCGCGGCAGGCAATTGGCGCCAACTGGCATTCCGCACCGCGTCCAACGGATCGAAGATCGCGCTCGGCCTGCTGATGGTTTTCACCGGCCTCGCAAACTTGGTGCTCGCCGCCGCCACCATTCCAGTCGGAACGTGGGAGCGACTGGTGGCTTGGTGGCGCAGCGGACCCGGTCGGTGGCTTCCGTGGGTTGCTGCCGCTTGGACCGTAGTGGCTTCCGCCTCGCTGGCGTGGCTGGCGCTCGACGCCATGCCACACGTGCCGGACGAAGTGAGCTACCTATTCCAAGCCAAATATCTTTCCTACGGACGCCTTTCCTTGCCGCCTCCGCCGGACGAGCAAGCGCTGTTTCTTCCCTTCCTGATCTCCGATCAAGGCAAGTGGTACGGCACGCCGCCGATTGGCTGGCCGGCCTTTCTCGCGCTCGGCTACTTCGTCGGAGTGCCGTGGCTGGTCAACCCGCTACTCGGCGGAATCGCCGTGCTGCTCGCCCATTTGCTCGCGCGGAACCTCTATGGCAACTACGTCGCAGACGCCGCCGCCCTTCTTCTGGCATTTTCCCCGTGGCACTTGTTCCTCTCGGCAAGCCTGATGCCGCACTCAGCCTCGCTGGTCCTGGCGCTGGTTGCTTTCGTCGGCGTCGAGCGCGCGCGCCGGCAGCCGAGCGTGTGGTGGGCCGGCGCGGCAGGCCTCGCGGTGGGCGCGCTATTGCACGTCCGCCCGTTGGAAGCGGTGGTGGTTGCCGCAGTCGCCGGCATCTGGTGGTTGGCAGCAGGTCTGCGCCAAAGCCGGCCGGCGGCGCTCGCCTCCTGCATCGCAGCCGGCATTCTGATGACGGCGCTCTTCCTCGCTTACAACCGGCACATGACCGGCGACCCCCTCCTGATGCCCCTCAACACCTACACCGACCTCCACGAATATCCCGGCGCCAATCGCTACGGCTTTGGCGCGGACGTGGGAAATTTCGGCTGGCGCGGGTTGGATGCGCTGCCCGGTCACGGCGCATTCGACGTGTTCATGAACACCAACC
>JBOGNS010000416.1:0-4756 GCA_050747305.1 Candidatus Acidiferrales bacterium
CTCGGGAAATATTATTGGGAGGATCTCGACCTCTATCTCGACCGCTCGCCCGCAAAGTTTGCCGCGCAAATCGAGACGCCGGTGCTGATCCTGCATGGCGACGCGGACCCCAACACGTTCATCTCCAACTCACTGGAAATGTACCGCGCCCTGCGCGCCCTGGGCCGCACGGTGCGCTTCCTGCGCTTCCCGCGCGAAGGCCACGGCTTCACCGAGCCGCATCACGTGCGCACACAGTATGAGGAAATTCTCGCGTGGCTCGGCGAGCACGCCCTCGGTCTCGATGCCGCGCGCCCGCGTGCCACGATCGAGCCGGCGCGCTTCGGCGCGTGGGAGCTGCGCATCGCAGGCGTCCGCACGCCCGAAAATTACGGCGGCATCGCGCCGAAAGGCGCTTTCGTAGAAGTGGAGTTGCTGATTCGCGCGGTCGAGCCGACCCGTGAGCGCTTCAGCCTGCTGCTGTTCGACAATTCCGGCAGCGAGGTGTCGCTGCAACCGCTCTCGAGCGTCGGCGCCACGGAGGCGGCGGGCAGCATCTACCCGGAAGGGATTGTCGCCGAAACGCTGGGCCAGCGTGTGCTGGTAAAGTCGCAGGGGCAAGTGATCGCCATCCAGCCGGACGCCGACGGCGCGCACGCCGCGCTCGCGATTGTTGTGACCTTCGACGCACCCGCCACCGCGCGCCATTTTTTGCTGCGCGTGAAAGATTTCCCGGCCATCCGCATCGACCTCCCGGCGGACGGACAGCCGACAGCTAACAGTCGACAGCTAACAGAGCAACAACAGCGCAAGGCACCGACTGTGGGACTGTCAACAAACTGTAAGCTGTCGGCTGTGAGCTGTCAGCTGCTCAGTCGCGGCTCCGCCGCGCTGTGTTACGCTGCTATTTCCACTACCGAAGGGGCGCGCAATGGCCGCAACAAAAGTTACCGTCAATAGCAACGGCTCGATCCGCATCGAAGGCGATTTCGAGATTCTCGACCCGCAGGGCCAGCCCTTCGGCCTTGCCGGACGCACCGTGATTTCTCTGTGCCGCTGCGGCCACTCCGCCAACAAACCCTTCTGCGATGGAAGCCACAAAACTGTCGGCTTCCAGGACCAAGTCCAAGCCCGTGATTTACCGCTTCCTGCTCCGAAACCCTAGTTCTCCTTGGGGAGATGGCTCACCTCCACCCGACGTCTCCCTTGACCTTGGCCAAGAGAGTCTTGGGATCGTACGCGATACCGTTCGCGAGCACGATCTCCACGTTCTCAATGTCCTCAATGCGCTCTGCTGGATTACCACGTACCACTAACAGATCAGCTTCCTTGCCGACTTCGATGCTTCCTGTGCGCTCCTGAATGCCGAGAAAAGTTGCACCGTTCAGGGTGGCTATTCGAATAACCTCCAGCGGGGGGAAGCCTGCCTGGACGAGCAGCTCTATCGCTTCGTGAGCGGTGACCCGGCGACGCGGCCAGCGCCACAACATCCTGGGTCTGAGCCGAGCACAAGCCGACCTCCGGCACGAGCAAAGGCCAGAAGCAATTGGCCATGGGGTGCCGGGTCAGGCGAGGTTGTCCGAGCAGGATGAGCCGAAAGCGCGCGCAGGTAGCGATCACGAGCGGACGGGTCAAGAAGCTCGCGCCCGAGGTCAGACAAGGGTTGCCACCCGCGTATCGGTGTAGCCGTCAACACGACTTTGCGCTCGACCAGGGTTTGAATCAACGCTCGCGCCTTGGGGCCGTTTGGGCCTTCTTCCAAGCCGTCCGCTGTCAAGCAGGGCCCGAGGCCGTGTTCGAGATTGTCAATCCCCATTTCCGCAGCCTCGCGACATGTTACGGATCGTAGGTGCGCCGTGACGGGAAGTTTCAGACGGTGTGCCTCGTCGAGGATAGCCGCAAGTGCGTCCTTCGAAATCCACTCGTGTACCTTGAAAGACGTGAAACCCTCTGCGGCCCAATAGCGCACGGCCCTCCGCGCGTCCTCAGCATCCCGCACGATCTTGGTACCTAGGAAGGGGTCGTCCTCGCCGGATAAAAACGGGCTGGTGAGGTGGATCTCTGGGCCGAGAACTGCCCCGGCGTCAATGCGCCGCTTCAGGTTTCGGTCCATATACGGAAAGTCGGTCCCGGCGGTGCGGATGGTAGTGACGCCGAATGCGAGATTCAGCCGGGGATAGCTGAAGTGTTGCGGGTGTGCCAGCCCCGGTGAATCCTCGTCCCAAGCAAACAGATGTTCGTGTAGCATCACGAGGCCCGGCAACGCAGTGCGTCCTGCCAAGTCGATCGTGCGGGCACCCTCAGGTACCTTAATCGCGGCGCTGCTTCCTAGCGCGCGAATCTTGCCGGCTTCAATCACCAGCGTCTGGTCTTCTTTCGCGGGCGCTCCGGTGCCATCGATGATTCGGAGGTGCCTCAGTACCACAACCCTGGCATCACGAAGGTCAGGGATCGCTTCATCTTTGGCGCCGGCGGCTCGAGCCGTCGGCGTCTGGGCGAGCGCCCCCGTCGAAAACAGTAAGACTGCTGCCGGGAGCATTCTCACAAGCAAAGTCGACGACGATTTCATGACAATATTCATTGTCGATGTCCTTCCTTTCCGGACACCAGTGTGCGACAACCTGGGTTCAAGGGTTCAGGCGGCAGGAATATCAGGCTCGCCGAGGATTCAGCAAGATGGAAAGCCGTAGTGCGACGGGACGCACCGCACTGTCGGCTTCCAGGACCAAGTCCAAGCCCGTGACTTACCCCCGCCTGTCCCCAAACCCTAATTGCCTACTCAGGATTCTTTGCCCTCGCTCGGGCCTCAGCCAGCAATTTGTCGAGCGCGGCTCGATCCAGATAACGCCCATTCACTATGACCGCTCTGATCTTCTGTGTGTTGCGGATGTTCTTGAGTGGATTGGCGTCGAGAAGAACCAGATCAGCCACTTTTCCTGCTTCTATGGTTCCCAAAGAATCTGAGACGCCCAGGAACTGCGCCGGATTGCGAGTGGCCGCCTGCAAGGCCTGCATGGGAGTGAATCCGGCCTCGACAAGCAGCGCGAGTTCGTCATGTAAACTGAATCCGGGAAAGATGTAGGGATTTCCAACGTCGGTTCCGGCCAGAAATGGAACACCCATTTCATTCATTCGGCGCACCACTTCCAACCGCTTTTGCCAAAGCCTGGTTGGAAGGTTCCTCTCTTCGCCCGTTGGTTGTGAGCTGGCGCCTGCGTCGGTTTCGTTCCAGCTCGCAATTTCATCGGCCGGGATGTACCTCATCCAGCGCTCGTTGCGAATCTTGCGCAGGTCTCCCCGAAAAGTGTGAACGCGCGAGATGACGAGCGTCGGAACCTGCCAGGTTCGGTTTTTCGCCAGAACGGCGCCGAGCGCCCTGAATTTTTGATCGTCGAACGTATCGAGCATCATCTCCTCGTGCTTGCTCGACCAGTCGCGGGCGGGAACCTGGAACAACTCCAGGCTCTTCGAAGAGGACGATTCGAAGATTTGGAGCAAATGCTCCATAGATCGCTGGCCGGCGGAAGATGCTTCGGCCGCGTCAACAACAAGCGGCGCGTGTCCGGCAAAAGAAATACCTTGTTTGCCGGCTTCCTCAGCGATGGCGAAATACGTTTCTCGCGGCAGGTTGGAGTACGTCTTTACGAAATCGATTCCTGCTGTCTTCAGCCTACGAACGAAGTCCCGCGATTCGGCTGGCGTTCTGACAACGTTCACAGTCGGGCCCAACAGCAGCGCAGCCACATTTCTGGCCTCGGCTCCTGCGGGCCCGTCGACAATGGCGCCCACGGCCGCGATTCGCGGAGCCAATAGGTTTCCTTCCGACTGCAATCTCCGCCATTCGCGGACCTGCTCCATATCGTCGGGTTTGGTCCACATGTCGCGGACGCTCGTCACGCCGCTGGCGATGAAGAGCGGGAAATACCAGGTATTGGGCGGCCGGCGACTGACTTGGTTGAAGAGGTGGACGTGCATATCCCACAAGCCGGGCATCAGGAACTTACCCTTGGCGCTCACGACCTGCGCCCCGGGAGGAACCTGGACTCGCCCTGTGCTACCTAGCGCGGTAATTCGGTCACCCCTGACGACCACGGTCATCCCCCGCTTTGGTGGCGCGCCTGTGCCATCAATCACGGTGACATCCGTGATTACGATAGCCTTGGGCGTCTGCGTTCGTGTAACCCCGGCCAGGGTCAACCACAGCAGGAGAAGCAGCGCGGGCTTTCTCATCCTCTCCCCTTTCCCGATCCCACCGCGGGGCAGTCTCGGTTGAACGGGTCAGGTGGCAGGAATATCAGACTCGCCGAGGATTCAGCAAGAGAAAGCCGTAGTGCGACGGCAGCCACAAGCGCGTCGGCTTCACCGACCAAGTCGCCGCCCGCGACCTGCCCCCGCCCCAACCCAAGCCGTGACCTATTCCCCAATTGGGTGGTCAGCTTCCCCCTCACGGGGCTAATTGCAGGTACCAACGTCCCAGCGCAGGAAGCGAGCCGCGTTGCGGCAGAGAATGTCCCGCTTCTGCTCGGCGGTCAGAAAATCCGCCGATTCGACGCTATCGATGGCTATTTCGATGATCTGCGGCCAGGCGATCTGGTCGGAGCCGAACAGAATCCGTTTGCCAAAGCCGGCATCTACCAGGCGACGCAAGTGGCGGTGGAACTCCTTGCGGGGATACGTCCAGTTGTTTCCCCCGATGTCGACGTACACTTGTGGATGGGAGAAGAGAAGAGCGGTCATCTCATCCAGTAGCGGAGAACCGTAGTGCATCACGTAGATG
>JBOGNS010000417.1:0-4034 GCA_050747305.1 Candidatus Acidiferrales bacterium
GTTTTGAAAGAACTAACCGATTTTCAATCAACCCTTTTAGACGAAGCAGGAACCTACACCAAGATAATTATGGGTCTTGGCTACGGCGGCTTTTTCGCAGGTTGGTCGGGTAGCAAAGCATATCTTCCGCCTAAACTTCTCCTAGCTTCAGCTTTGCTCATGACTATTTCGCTCGTCCTTTACATTCTTTTCGAAATCTGTCAAACAACAATCCTTTCGTATCTCTCCATTGAGTTTGCCAACGCAACGAACAAGGCAGATGCTGATCCAATGAAGGCCCTAGCCGCATTCAAGAAAAGAGCATCGCGGCTTACGAGTCGCTTGCTCACGGCTTGGAAATTCGTGTTTCCGCTCACGTCTTGACGGGTCTGGGGGGCGCCGGCATTCTGATCGCTGCGTTTGTGGCTGGGCTTTTCCGATTGTAGGGGTCCGGGAACACGAAGATGAAATCCGCGCTGCTTGGAACGCACACTTCGGAAGTCGAAGTCGGAAACGTGTCGAAGCACGGTTTCTGGCTGCTGGTGGAGGGGCGGGAGTATTTCCTCGCTTTCAAGGAGTTTCCGTGGTTCGAGCAGGCACCGATCGGCCAGCTTATGAGTGTGAAGTTACTCCATTCCCGCCACCTCTACTGGCCCGGCCTGGACATTGACCTTTCGCTAGACTCCCTCGAGCACCCCGAGCGCTTTCCGCTGGTCAGCCGCTGGCGTCCCGCCAATCAGGCCCGGCGTGGAGGCGCTACGCGAGGGTCTTCTCCCACCCCACGTCGCCGCAAAGCCTGGTAAACGTCGTCGCACCATGCGGCGCTCCCCTGCGCCGCTGGCGCCTGCGTTGCTGAGCCCAACGCGCACGCAGGCGCGCTTGTTCCTCACGCTGTGGCTGGTGTCCTTGGGGCCCGACTTTCATTGCAATGTGAGGCATCGGCGCGAAGGAACGTAAGCGCCCGCTGTCGGCAGGGGTAAGAAAGCTGTGAATCGATTGGCGTTGGCGGCGTTGGGGGCCACGTGGTGGCTAGCAAGGCGATTATTCGAGTTTCGCCTTGCGCTCAAACTAGTTCCGGTCGCGTGGTCGGGCCCACAGAACGGCGAGGCGATCATGTCTTCTTCTGAACACTATGTCGTCCTCATCGGCCCCGAGCACAATACCGATCGCTTCCGACGTTGTCTTGTCACCGGCGGTACCCTCCACCAGCAACCACCGCGCTTTATGTGTGTCGCGCTCAAAATGTAATTGGTACAGCGCCGAATTAGCCTTCTCGGACATCTCCTGTAAGACCGAGAAAACCTCGCCACTGGCAGTCACAGCGAAACCAAGCGCGATATCTTTCGGCGTTACACGATCCATCAACTCCCAACGCTCCGCGACTCCCCGGATCGGGTCAAACTCGATGTATTCGTTGGCGACTTCTGAATAGATTGCGATCCGATTTGCCATACATCGGAAATACACGGCACCGGGTGAGCGCATGAACGCTGGCTCCCTTACCGTGTGAAAGGACGACCGCGGTAAGTAGCCTGCCACTTCCCCTTTCTCAAGGTGGAACTGCCGCAAGAGCGGTTCATCCGCTGCGTGCTTCCCCGCAGAACCGAAGCTCCAAATTTTGCCATCCGCTGTAATGCACACGTTTGCAGGGTGGAAGGGACTGGTTTGGATTACATTTGTTAGTCGCCCCGTTTTGTCGAAGCGGGCCAAGTAAGGCACTCGGCTTCCGTCCCGGTGCACCGCCACGCCCCCCACAACGATCTCGCCGCTCGGGCCGACGGCAACACTGTTCACATTGATTCGCTCAGGACCTTCAAACCAAAGGGATACTTCTCTAGCCTTGACTCCGCTCGAATCAAAAAGCCTCACCGTTGGAGTACCCGGACGAAAGACCTCAACTTCTACCTTGCTGACCAAGTACCCGTTATCCCAGTGGGGCATAAAACCACCCGAAGGAAAGGCCGAGCCATCAATAACCACCCTTCTGTGCACAGGCTCTAGTGACTTGCCGACAAGCGGAGCGCCTTGCGGAGGGCTCTGCGCTCCAGCCGCAACGCAAGTCAGAAATCCGATTCCCAGCACTTGGCAAGCGCGTGGGTTGCAACGCCGCCACAATCTTGTCTTCATTTCGTCCCCCTTCGTCGTTCCTAGCAATCAGGCGTTTCGCAACTGATCTCGTGCTCGCACCACCCTTCACACACATAATAGGCGGTCTGGTATCCGGCACAATAGTCTGTGCCTCCGCTCCATCCCCAGAAATACCACACGGAGCAAGGCAAACATTCGCGGAGGTCGAAGATAATGTAATGCCCGTAGCACATTCTCTCTTGTGGGGCGGAGTCCCGCCAGTCTAGCGAGGATCCAGCGATCGCGGGCTGCATCGGCGTGACGGGACCGCACCTCGCGTTTAGCGACCGACGCAGCCTGGTCGCAACTCCCCTTTCCACCCCGTCGAATAAATTGCCCAGCCTCTTGCCTGAGCGGTCCACGATGATGGGCGCATACGCCGAGCCTTCGCGTGCCAGCAGCAGACACGCAAGAATCACGAAGGAAACCACCAGAACCAGGGTACCGACCCGAGCCGATGTGCTGTCCATGGCCACCACCCTCGCTGAGATTTGGCCAGAGCATAGCTACGAAAACATACTATGTCAAGTATTTTACATTCGATTATGCTGAGTCATAGAATTCGGGATACGTTCTGGCTATATGCCTCCAGCTCAGCCCTTCCACGGTTTCTTTCTCCTACTCCAAACCTCTATTTGCGGTCGCCGAGGTCGGCCTCGTATAATCGTTGGTTTGAACTCGCATAGCTGAAGTGACTGTAAGGGGGAGTTTTGTCCGCCGGTGATCCCGCGCCCGAATCCGCCAAGGCCGCTGCGTCCTTTTCCGCACCGGGGCCAGCACAAGCGCCCACGCAGCCATCGGCGCCTGCTGCTGCACAATCCCACGCGATCGAAGTGCGCGGCGCGCGGGTACACAATCTGAAGAATCTGGATTTTCGCATCCCGCACAACGCTTTTACTGTGGTCACCGGCGTGAGTGGCTCGGGCAAGTCGTCGCTGGCGTTCGATACGATTTATGCCGAGGGGCAGCGGCGGTATGTCGAGTCCATGTCGGCCTACGCGCGGCAGTTTCTGGAGCGCATCGAGAAGCCCGATGTGGACGAAATCACCGGCATCGCGCCGGCCATCGCCATCAAGCAGAAAAACTCGACGCGCAACCCGCGCTCGACCGTCGCCACTACTACGGAAATTTACGATTACCTGCGCCTGCTGTACGCGCGCGCCGGTCGCACCTTCTGCGCGCGCTGCGGCGAAGAAGTGCGCAAGGATACGATGGACGAAATCGCCGCGCGCGTTTTTTCCCGCGACGATCTGCGTGGCCGGCGATTCTATGTGCTTTTCCCGCTGTGGATTGGTAGGGGCGACCCCCAGTGGTCGCCGCTGTCTGGCGCCGCCACGGCGCCGCCCGGGGCGGTGCGATCAGAGGGCAGGCACCCTTCGGCTTCGCTCAGGGCAAGCAGGGGCCTGCCCCTACAACGCAAATCGCGTGGCGCCAAATCGCCCAAGCCGGACGCTGCCGCGGTTCGCCTTGCGCTGAGCGACCTGCAAAAGCGCGGCTTCAACCGGCTGTATCAGGATGGGCGGGTGTTCGAGTTCTCGTCGCCGGAATCGCTGCTGGATGTGGACTTCGTGCAGCCGGTGTTTGTGCTGGCTGACCGGCTGGTCGCCTCGCCCGAGATTCGCGCGCGGATGATCGATGCCGTCGAGACTTGCTACCGCGAAGGGCGTGGTGAGGCGATTTTGCAGTTTGTAGGCGAAAGTGCCGACCTAAAGGTCGGCGCTACATCGAAGGCTGAAGATGCCGGCCTCAAGGCCGGCGCTACATCGCAACGCCGGCAGGATGGCGGCGCTACGAAAGCCGGAGATACCGACCGACTTGTCTTCAGCGAGCGGTTCGAGTGCAAGCGGTGCGGGGCGGTCTATCAGCCGCCGGAGCCGCAACTTTTCTCCTTCAACAGCCCGCAGGGGGCGTGCCCGCGCTGCCAGGGC
>JBOGNS010000418.1:0-5055 GCA_050747305.1 Candidatus Acidiferrales bacterium
ATGCACTTCCACCGCGTCCACCGGCTCGAGATCGTCGCCATGGATTCCCAGCGCGCGCTGGAAGGCATGACCGAACGGAAAAATTTCGCTCACGCGCCGGCCGAGCATGGATGCGCGCGGCACGCCCAGGAATTTCTCCACCGACGGGCTCACCAGCACGGCGCGAGCGTCACGCGTGAAGAGGATGAGCCCGTCGTCCATCCCCGCCATCACCTGGTCGATGTTTTCGCGCAGCGTGCCGAAGATTTCCTGCACGCCGCGCAATTGCTCGCCGATGCGGGTGATTTTCGTGCTCACCTGCCCCAGTTCGCCGCTGGGCGGTTCTTCCTCGGCGACGGACGCCTGGGCATCGGCGGGCTCGAATTCGCCGCGCGCAATGCGGTCCAACTGCGCCGAGATGCGCGAAAGCGGTGAAAGTGTGACGTGGCTGACCACCGCCGCGAAAACCGTGGAAACCGCCACCAGCGCCAGCGCCAGCAACGCCGCCTTTTGCAGTTCCGGCTCAATCTGGCTGCGCAACAGCGCGGTAGAGAGGCTGATGCGAATTTCGCCGAAGGCGTGGCGGCCCACGTTGAAGGCCTTGCTGATTTCATGCACGCGCGGCGGCCCGTAAAGCACGCGGAACTGCTCGATGAACGAGGCATCCGCCAAATCCGAGAGCGGCGGGCGCGCGATGGCGGAGTGCCCGATTAACGATGTATCGCTGGAAATCAGCACGATGCGGTCGTGATCCACGATGCTCACTTCATAGATGGAGGGCTCGTGGCCCACCGAGGCGTTGATGGAAGAGAGCAGGCCGTCGTTATCGGCCAGCGCCTGCTTCACAAACATGTGCAGGTCTTCGACCGCGTCCGACGCCGGATAGTCGCCGGTATTCGTCGCATCTTTCACCGCCTTCTGAGCCTGAAGGAACACTTGCTCGGTGACGAATTTCGCTTGATCCATCGTCCGGATGATCACTTGGTCGGCCAGCCAGGCCACCCCCACTGAGGAAATGAGCGCCGCCACCAGCAGCACCAGCAGCGCGGTACTGAGAGTGAACTTAGTCTTCAGACGAAGCTGCATGGGCTTTTCCTGCTTCGCGCGCAAAGGTGCGCGAGCCTGCATCGTCACGCTTCCCGGCTTCGTACTCCTTGAGTTTGTTGTGGAGGGTTTTGAGACTGATGCCGAGCAGTTCGGCAGCGCGGGTTTTGTTGTTATGAGTAGCGGCGAGCGTCTGCAAAATCAGTTCGCGCTCCGCCGCATCCACTGTAGTGCCAATGGGGAAGCGGAGGTTTGAGAGGTCGCTGAGGGCAGCGCCGCCGCGACCGAAGTCACCCGGCAGATGCTGGCGCGAAATCAGCTCGCGGTCGCAGGCGATGGCCGCGCGTTCCAGCACGTTGCGCAATTCGCGAATATTGCCCGGCCAGGTATAGCTGCGGAAAAGGTCCGTCACTTCGGTGGAAACGCCGCGCACGCTGCGCCCGTGAACCTCGTTTACCGAGCGCAGCAAGTGTTCCACCAGTTGCGGCAAATCGTCTTTGTGATCGCGCAGCGGCGGCATCTGGATATGGAACACGTTGAGCCGGAAGAAAAGATCCTGGCGAAGCTGCCCTTTGGCCACCGCTTCCTGCGGGTCTTTGTTGGTGGCGGCGAGCACGCGCACATCCACCGGCGTCTCCGACTTGCTGCCCAGCCGCCGCACTTTGCGGTCTTCCAGCACGCGCAGCAGCTTGGCTTGTGTGGGCGCGGGCATCTCGCCGATTTCGTCTAGCAGCAGCGTGCCGCCATCAGCCAGCTCGAAGCAGCCGATCCGGCGGTCGGTAGCGCCGGTGAACGCGCCTTTCTCGTGGCCAAAAATTTCGCTTTCCATCAGTGTTTCCGGGATGGCCGAGCAATTCACGGCGATGAACGGCCCGTTCGCGCGCGGCGAAAGCTTGTGCAGCGCGCGCGCGGCCACTTCCTTGCCCGTACCGGTTTCGCCGGTGATCAGCACAGACGCGGTGGAGGGCGCGGCCATCTCCACGGTCATCATCACCTGCTGCATGGCCTTCGACGTCCCCACCATGTCGCCCAGCCGGCCGGAGGCGCGCAATTGCCGCGAAAGCGCATGCGCCGTGCGGCGGTCGCGCACGCGGCCCAGCGCGCGATCCAGCAGCGCGTGCAGCACCGGCGGCTTGAGCGGCTTTTCGATGTACCAGAAGGCGCCCGCTTCGATGGCCGCTACGGCGCGCTCTTCACTGCCCTTGCCGGTGATCACGATCACCGACACGCTCTCCAGCTCCGGTTGCAGCCGCGCCAGCAGATCGAGCCCATTCATCCCCGGCAGTTCGACGTCGGCGATCATCACCGCCGGCGCGAATTCGCCGAAGCGCGCCAGTGCATCCTCGGCGCTGCCCACGGCCAGCACTTCGCAGCCCCACGTGCGCAGCAACGCTTCATAGCCCTTGCGCGCGTTATGTTCGTCCTCAACGATGAGGATGCGGCCGATCAGTTGATTCGATTCCGCCATATACCGGGAATGGCGCGGTCGCCGGACAACTTCGCGCCCTACCTCAATTTAGCAGCCGCCGGAGGGAAAAGCCAATAGTACGCCGGGTCGTCGGATGAACGCCATAGGCGGCGACAAACGATGGGTCGCCCGGCCCTGGAAATGCCGTAGGTGGTTTTACTTACGCGCCAGATAAAGCGGGCGCTCCAGCTCGATTTCGATCTTGGTTCCTTCCTCCAGCACAATTTCGTTGCCCATGCCCGACGCAATCAGGAAGCCCGCCGCGCCGCCCACAGCCGCGCCAATGGCGGCGCCTTTGCCGCCCGCCGCAGTGGCTCCTGTGGCTGCGCCGACTGCGGCGCCGATGGCTGCAGCCTGGATTTCGCGCTTGCCCTTGCTGGTGCGCGACTCGATTTCGCCCTCTTTGCTTTCCGGATTCACCGAGTGATTGCCCGGCACCCCAACCACAGTGGCAATCAGCGGCACGCGGCCGTGCCGAGTTTTCACGTCGTCGAAATCGAGCCAGAGCCGCGCGCGACCGGTAAGCCCGGCAGGCTCCAGCCGTCCGATGCGCCCGCGAATCTCCGCGCCCATCGGGATCAGCGAGCCGTCGGCGGTTTGGATCGGCTCCAGCGTCTTGGCTTTGAATTTCTTGCCGACCTTATGCTTTCCGGTGCTGAGCTTATCTTCCAGCCGGATCAGCACGCGCATCCCAGCCGGAACGGACGAAACTGTGGACTGCGTGGATTGCGCCAGCAGCGGCGCTGTCGCCAGCAAAGAAACCGCCAGCAGTGCAGCCACTCTCACAGCAGAGCGCGACCTCCCACCGCGAGTCGCGAGCGTCCTCGCGCAAGCAGTCGGGAGTGACCTTACGTTAGGAATTGTTGAATGCATCGAACATCTCCTCGCGCGGCATGAACGCGCCCCTACGTCAGTGCGGCGCCGGGCCGTAAGCCGCAAATCGTCACCTCTTTCAGATGTAGGCGCTCCTTCTCGGGTTTGCCGGAGCCAGGCTCGCTCTCACAACGTTTCGGGCCGCCCGCGCCCCCTGGTTGCAGTTGCGGCGTTGCGCGAAAGGTTTCTATAATGGCGGGGTTGGTGGGAGTGGATCGAAAGACGCCGTCTCTACGGAGTTGGGGAACGCGTCCCTTTCTAGCATCCATGTTTGCCTGGCCGCGCGCCGGAGTGCCTGCGGTTGACTGACGCGAAAGCCCGAATACCCTCGTGTTCCTGGCCCAAGGAGAACAGAGATGAGAATGCTGACGCAGTGGGGGCGTAAGGCGCTATGGATTGCGGCTGGTCTGTGCGTAATGCCGGCATTTGTAAGCGCGCAACCGCGCGAGACCACCGCGGCGAACAAGGAAAAGAAAGCAGCCGCACAGTCCACCCAGGCCGCGAAACCTGCGTCTGCAAACGCGACCGCGCCTCCACCCGAAGCTTCACTTGCACCTGCTGCTAAATTGGCTCACGTTCCCGCACCACCGCAGGCTCCCCGCGGCAGCGGCTCGGACGACCGCACCAAACCGGAGTACACGCGTATCCCCGCCACCGTCGGCGGTCTGGGCTTCTTCACGCAGGAAAGCGGCGAGACCATGCCCAAGGGCAGTTTCTCCTTCTCCGCCTACGCCGACAAATTCTCGCGCATGCCCGGGCACACCACCGTCTTGAACGTGGGCTGGAACCTCGCCATCGGCTTCCACGATCGCTTCAATGTACTTTTGCAATGGGACCCCCACCGCTATCTCAAGGTGCAGCGTCCCAACCAGCTCAGCCTCAATGCGCCTGCGGGCAACCCGCTGTTTGGCAACACGATTTATCGCAGCCTGCTGCCGCTGATCGGTACCGCGCCGGGCTACGTGGAGGACTATCCCTTCGTCAATCGCAACGACGGCGGACTGGGCGACATCCGGCTCGGTGTGCGCCTCGGCGTTGCGCAAGAGCGGCTCGGTAATCCGCTTAACATGAGCATCGGCTACGACTTCTTCATCCCCACGCAGACCGAACTGGCCGACTTGCTCGACAACCAGACGCAACTCGGCACGTTCTCACACGGCCCGCGCGCCTCCGCCAGCCGCACCTGGAACGACTGGCTGATGAGTACGCTCGATTTCAGCTACCGCTTCACGCGCGACCACCAATTCGGCGCTCCCACGCCCGCGTTTCGCATGGCCGACCAGACGCGCATCGGCATCGGCTTCCTGCTATTTCCGCAGCGCCGCCTGCAAATCATCAACGAGTACAACGCGCTGCTCTTCGTCCGCGAAGCCACGCCCAACACTACCTTCGGCGCGCGCGACCCCATCGACACCATCGTGGGCATGCGACTTTACTTCACCAAGCTCAACAATCTCGCGCTGGATGCTGGCTACCGTAATATGCTGAATCTCGGCAGCCACGGCGACCGCCACGGCTTTGTGGTCAAGCTCGGCTTCACCCACTGGGGCGCGCCGCCTCCTCCGCCGCCCAACAGCAATCCCACCGCCGCCTGCACCGCGGACAAGACCGGCGTGGTGGCCGGCTCCAGCGATTCCGTGCGCGTGATGCTGCGCGCCACCGACGCCGATGGCGACCCGCTCACCTATAGC
>JBOGNS010000419.1:0-3197 GCA_050747305.1 Candidatus Acidiferrales bacterium
CGCCATACAGTTTCCCGTCGAGCCAGTCGGCACGCAGCGCCGCCGCGTGCAGCGGCTCGAGCTCTTCGCGCGGCACCGCATCGGTCAATTCCGCCAGCCAGCCAGCGCGCGCAAACTCCGGCACCCAAATCACGTCCATGTCGATCACGTCGAAGTCCGCTGCGCCGCCCGCAAGATTGATCACGTAGAACTGGTGCTGTTCGTCGGTGGTGGCCGGCAAAATCTCTTCCACCACGCGGATGCCGGGATTCTCTTTCTCGAATTGCGCAATCAACTCCGCCAGCACCGCGTAACGCGGATGCTTGGCATGCTTGAACACCAGCGTCACCGGCCCTTCCCCCACCGCCCGCCTGCCCGCGTCGCCGCCGCAGCTCGCCAGCGCAACACACAGCGCCGCAACCATCCACGCCAGAATCACTCGAAGTAAGGGAGGTTCGAGTGCCAGCGGGCCTACAAGCCACACGGCCGCCGACGGTCGCACGAACGCAAAACGTGATGTTAGGAGATACGGGCTGGCCTTGCGGTTTCTCGCCGCCATGAGTACAAAATCCGGAAGGATTTGGGTGTCCGCTGACAGTGTAGCGCACCATCCTCTGGGCGAGTCCTACTTTTCGAGGTTCTGCTGGGACGCCGCGATTCTCTGGTCCTTCACCAGCAAATCGAGCCGCCGTTTGGCGACGTGATACAGCGCCAGCGTGTCACTTTCACTTGCGCTTTCAACCCGGCGATAGGCTTTCGCTGCCGCTTCGAACTCGCCATAGTGCTCTGCGATGCGGCCAAACACGTACCAAGACTTACCGTCCGGCTCATCCAGCCCCTCGGCGTCCATTGCCTGCAATAGAATCGTGCGCGCTTCGGTGGTCTGGCCGGCTTCGGCATAAAGCGTCGCGACTGTATGCAACGGCGCCACCTTTTCGTCGTCTTTCTTCGCCATCATCGAGGCGCGCTGCGCTGTCTGGATCGCTTCGGGCGTCACTGCATCCGCCATCAGCGCGTTCCAGGCTTGTAATCGCAAGTCTTCCGCCGTAGCCTTCCCCAACTTGGCCAGTTGTCGGCCGGCTTCAGCCGCTTTCGTCCATTGCCGCAAGGCTTGAGCCAGCCGCACGCGCGCTCGCAGAGCGTCAGCGTCGTCGGACAAGCGCTCAAGGCGCCGGGCTATTTCGGCCTCCACATCGCCCCATCGCTTCAGACCCATCAACGCTGCCGTCAAGTGCTGGAACGCCGTCGCCGAGCGCGGATATGCCGCCAGCAGGCGCGTCGCAATTTCGCGCAGCTCCTCATGGCGGTTCAGGTTGCGCAGAACGCCCGCCTCGGCCAAATCAAAGCGCAAGCGCGCCTCATCGCTGGCTGCCTTCGCGCGCCCTTCCCTAAAGATGGGCAGTGCGCGCTCCGCCGGCTCGTACTTTCGCATCAAGCTCGCGGCCGCATGACGGATCGCGTGCAAATCGCTTTCCGCGCCGCGCTCCCAGAAACGCGCGAAGGGTGGCCCCGCCAGCGGATCATCCCCGGCCTTGAGCGGGCGGTCTTGGCGCGCCCAGTCCAGCAGTCGCCGTGCAGCCGCCAGCTTCCCCTGCTCGGCGAGTTCGAGCGCGCGATGGCCCAGCATCACGCCTCCGGTTTCTTCATGCTCGCTGTCCAGGATTCGCAGCTTGCCGTCTTCGCGGACCGCGTACAGCGTAAAGGAGCTGCGCCCAGAGTTTTGCGCCGCGGCCGGCATCCGCATGGTCAGGCGATACGCGCTTTCATCGTCTCCTTCGGCTGAAAACTCCACCAGAGCCAGCGCCATGTCCAGCACAACCGGCATGGGGAATCCGCTCGGGTTGTTGCGCAGGGAATTGCCGGCCTGTTGCATGGATTTCAAGTTGTCGAGTCCCGATGGCATTTGTTTGCGGGCGTACGTGCTCGCCAGGTCCAGGAACTGCTCCAATTGCGGCTCGGGCTGCATCAGGATCAGAAACATGCGGCGCAGGAGGCTGGCGGGCTCCGATTCGGATGCAACCGCGTCTTCATGGCGTTTGATTCCCTTCACCATTGCGGTGAACTGCGTGACCGCTGCTGCGCGCTCCGTGCCTTCCGCGCCTGCCCGCAGCAATGCAATTGCTTCCGGATATCGCCGGATGTGCAGCAGGTTGGTACCGGCATTCGCCAGTGCCGTGCGGCGCGCTCCCGTTTCCGGGATCCTGGCCGCTTCTTGCAATGCCGCCTCAGCCCCCTCCAACGCGGCACGCGCAACTAGCGTGAATTGCCGCTTGCCCGCGTCTCCTTTCAATTTCTTGGCTGCTTCAAGCATTTCGCCGAAGCGCCCGGCCCACATCAACGCAATCGGGAGATTGTTTTCCCCCGCGCCGCCGATTAGCTTATCTTGGATCTCGCGATACTCGGCAATCGCCTCATCGAGTTTCGCGCCCGATTCGTAGCGACGCCCATAAAGATCATGTTCCAGCAGAATCGCCAGATCCGCCCGCATCTCCACATTGTCCGGGTCGATCTCCAGTGCCTTGCGGTAGGCGGCTGCAGAAGCGTCACGGTCATATCCTTTGCCGAACCGACGGCCCACCCAATCGTGTTGCAACACCCAACCCAAGCCCTGGTGCGCCCTCACAGAGTCCGGCTCCACCTGCACCGCCAGCCGCGCCTGCGAATGCGCCGCCTCGCCGATTCCGGCGTTCAGCAACGCCCGTGCGACTTGCCCGTGGTGCTGCGCCTCTTTCGGATGCTGAACCACTAGCTTGCGGAATTCCGCCAAAGCCTCGCGGATGCGTCCGGCGGCCAGATGTGCCTCGCCCGCCATGTCGAAGGTGATGAGCAGGTACTCCTGCTTGCGCAGCTCTTCCACACCCGCGCTCAGCGCTTCCGCTTCTTCCGGCGTAAGGCGTCGCTTGCCGGTGTCGAAACGAAGCGTAGCCGACACCACGCCATCCGGTGCCAGCGCAAATCGCTGCGTGAACGTTGCCGGTCCCCATTTGAGTTCCTTGTTTTCCGGCAATGGCCGCGCCGCGAATCCCGGCGGAGGGACGATGCGGTAGCGCCACTCGGTCTGAAACGGCTCATTCAGCAATACGTCATGCTTTCGCCGAACCGGCTCCTTCTTGCTCGTTTTTCCCTTGCCATCGCCGGATTGTTCTTCCGGTTCGTCCGGCTTCCAGTCGGGAACACGCTCCACCAGGCCCGAAACCGGAATTCCCACCGCGGCATCA
>JBOGNS010000420.1:0-2796 GCA_050747305.1 Candidatus Acidiferrales bacterium
GATGGAAGCCATCCACGTCTTTCTCCGGCGCGACGGCGTCGAGGATTCGTTTGCTGTCCACTTGCTTGGGCAGCGGCATTTGCACGAGGATGCCGTCAATGTCGTCGCGGCGGTTCAGGTCGTCCACCACGCGCAGCATCTCAGCGGTGGTGATGGTGGCGGGCGGCATGAGCTTTTCGCTGAAGATGCCGAGCCTCTCGCACGCAGCGATTTTGCTTTTGACGTAGAGATGCGAAGCCGGATTGTCACCCACCAGCACAGCGGCCAAGCCGGGGCGCACACCCTGCCGCTTCAATTCGTCAATTTCAGATTGCAATTCGGTGTAAATCTGGTCGCGGATGGCGTTGCCGTTCAGAATGCGTGCAGTCAAGCGATTCCTCTGCGCGGCGAAAGTCAGGTTCGACTCGGATAATATCACAGCCCGGCAAAACGGCTGGAATGCTGTCCCGCGCTCCGCGAGCACGCCGACTGATGTTACTCTCTGACGCGCAAGGCGTAGTACAGGCAGCGGCCTCGGGCAATGGCGTCCTCAAACCAAGTGAAATTCTACAGTGGCGAGTTCGAGGCGGATCCATTTCCGTTTTTCGCGCGACTGCGCGCAGAACAGCCGGTTTACGCAACCACGCTGCCGGACAAAACTCCGGCATGGCTGGTTTCGCGTTACGACGACGTGCTGGCGCTGCTGAAAGACGAGCGTTTCGCCAAGAACCGCCGCAATGCGATGACCCCCGAGCAGCTTCGCAAGCAGCCGTGGGTTCCGCCATTTTTCCGGCCGCTCGAGCGCAACATGCTCGATCTGGATCCGCCGGATCACGAGCGGCTGCGCGCGCTGGTACACAAGGCGTTTACGCCGCGCCTGATCGAGCAAATGCGAGCCAAGGTGCAACGGGTGGCCAGCGAACTGCTGGAGCGGGCAGCGGGGCGCGCGGAAATTGATCTGGTGCGCGATTTCGCGCTGCCGCTGCCGGTGGCCGTGATCACGGATATTCTTGGCGTGCCGCCGGCAGATCGCGGCAAATTCCACAAATGGTCGAGCGCTATCGTTGCGGTGAATTCACTGAAGCCGCCGGTCTCGGTGATTCCCAATGTCTGGTTCTTCGTGCGATTCCTGCGCCGATTTTTCCGGTTGCGCCGCGCCGAGCCGCGCGACGACCTGACCAGCGCGCTGATTCAAGCGGAAGAAGCAGGCGACCGGCTCAGCGAAGATGAGTTGCTGGCGATGGCCTTTTTGCTGTTGGTGGCGGGACATGAAACTACGGTCAGCCTGATTGCCGGCGGCACGCTGGAACTTCTACGCCATCCTGATCAGCTCGAAAAGCTGCGGCGCGAGCCTGCGCTGATCGCATCGGCGGTGGAGGAATTGCTGCGCTTCACCGCGCCGGTCTTCCTCTCCACGGAGCGCTTCGCGCGCGCCGACGTGGCGCTGCACGGCGTAACCATCCCGCGCGGCGGATTGGTGTTTGGCGTGATCGGCTCGGCCAACCGCGATGCTGCTGCATTCGAGAATCCCGACGCGCTCGACATCACCCGGCAAAACAATCGCCATCTGGCCTTCGGCCACGGCATCCATTTTTGTCTGGGCGCAGCCTTAGCCCGCATGGAAGCACAGATCGCCGTCAACTCGCTGCTGCAGCGCCTCCCAAAGTTTCGGCTAGCCGTTCCGGTGGACTCGCTGCAGTGGAACGCGAGCCTCGTGCTGCGCGGGCTAAAGGCCCTGCCCGTCGCGCTGACATGAACGGGTTGCTATTTAACTCATCGTGTTGAATCAAGCCGATCATTGTCGCGGAGCGAGTCTGCTCGATGTCATTCTGAGGAGCGTTTTGTTTTGCGACCGCTTAGGTCGCAAAGCAGAGACGAAGAATCTCAAGGTCGTTTCACTCGAGTTGTCACCAACCGGCAGATGTCAACAGAGCGGTTCTGAGTTCTGAGTTTTAATAGATGTCGTACTGCTCCCAGTGGAGGGTGGGATCGGACTGGATGATGACGGACTTGCGTGTCCATTTTTCCAGTTCATCAATCAGCACGGATTCGCGCGTCTTCAGCGCCTTGGCGATTTCCGGGTGGACGCGGAGCGTGACGCTGGCGCCTTCCATTTCGGGCGCCATCTTGCGCGCCTCGCTTTGAATTTCGTAGCAAATGGTGGGCAGCGACTTCACCATGCCGGAGCCACTGCACGCTGGGCACGGCTGGCAGAGCACGCGTTCGAGCGCCTGCTTGGTGCGCTTGCGGGTGATGGCGACGAGGCCGAATTCGTTGAAGCCGAGCGCCTTCGATGGCGCGCGATCGTGGCGCAAGGCCTCTTCCAGCGCGTGTAGCACTTTCTCGCGGTTGCGGCGCTCTTCCATGTCGATGAAGTCGATCACGATGATGCCGCCCAGATCGCGCAGGCGAATCTGCCGCACGACTTCTTTGACCGCTTCGAGGTTGGTCTTTACGATGGTGTCTTCCAGGCGCGTGGAACCTTTGCCCACAAACTTGCCGGTGTTGACGTCAATGGCCACCAGCGCTTCGGTGTGGTTGATCACGATGTAGCCGCCGGACTTCAGCCACACTTTGGGGCGCAGCGACTTGTCAATCTCCTGCTGGATGCCGAACTCTTCGAAGATGTGCGCTTCCTTGGTATAGAGCTTGACGCGGTTGGCGAGTTGCGGCTGGAAGCGGCCGACGAAATCGAGCACCTTGGTGTACTCGTCTTCGTTGTCGATCCAGATCGAAGTGTAGTCGGAGCAGAGGTGGTCGCGCAGGATGCGCTCGACGAGGTTCAAATCGCGATGCAGGATGGCCGGCGATTTGCGC
>JBOGNS010000421.1:0-3752 GCA_050747305.1 Candidatus Acidiferrales bacterium
GCCACCTGCTGGACGGCTTGGTTGCCGCTCATCGCGCCGAGAGCATTCAGGTAGGGGTACGTTGTCATGCATTGCCACAGCCGCTCTGCGCCCAGGCGCGCCAGTGTATGCTCGATGCGGACGGAGCCGCGCAGCCGCAGCACGTCTTCCGCGGAATACGGGCGCATGACGCCTGACCACCGCGAATCGCTGGCCCACCGGCGCTGAAGCTCCCGCGCTTCGCGATTCGCGCCGCTGGCGCTGCTTCCCTTCCCGTTTTCGACACTCGGTTTGCCGTTGGGGCCCTTTGCTTCTTTGGCGCGGCCGTTGGGTTTCACTGCTCACCTCCGGAACTTGATCTTGCCCATGAGCTTCAGATCGGATTGTGTTGTCCCTCGATGATCATTTGCTCGCTGAGTCGGCGTGCTTCGCGGAAAGTTTCCGGCGTGCCGGCATCTTTCAACTTGCCGTCGCGAAGTTCGGCGAGGATGCGCTTTACTTCTTCGTCGAAGACGCGGCTGATGAATCCGGGTGTGTGTTGCGTAGCACTCGGCTCGCCCTCGATGGGCGCCGACTCTGCATGGTCCATGCGCTGACGAATCATCAGGCGATAGATGCGATCGGTGGCGAGGTCCTCCATGTAGCCATCGAGCAGGCTCGCGCCTTTGCCGTTGAGCACGCCGTTGCGATAACGAATCACCGTGCGCACTGCGGCGCGTGTACCGGCCACCGTGCGCTGGCCGATGCCGTTCGGTTGCGGGCGCAAATTCGGATATCGCTCGGCGCTGGCCGGGCGCGCGGCGAGCTGATTCGGCGCCGGGAACTGCTTTACGGCGATTTCATTCTGATCCGGGTGGCCGCTCCACGCGCCATCCATCAAGGAATTCGCTTCGTTCTTCTTGTCCTTCTCGAGGACAGCCAGGGCGCGCGCATTGAGGTCGGCGTCTTCGCGGCTGGGGTAGAGCGCCGTCATCCCGCCGATGGCCAGCGCGCCGCGCTTATGGCAAATCTCCGGCATCAGCGCGCGCAAGTTCTGGAAAAAGGGCACGTCGTGCGGAATGGTGTTGCGATCCGGCAGCACCCAATTGGCGTCGTACAGATTGAAATGGATCAGGCTGGCCATGTAATCCCAGCGGCCCAGGTTCAGCCCCACGATGTGCTCGCGCAGATGGAAGAGAAACTCCTCCATCTCGAACGCCAGGGGATGCGACTCCACTAGCGCCATGCATTTGATGTAACCGGGCGGCCAGCCTTTGGCGCGTTCGACGGCGCGGAACAGGTCGCGCCACCACAGCGCTTCTTCGGCAGACTCCGACTTGGGGATGTAGAGGGAGAGCGGATGCTTTAATTCGTCTCGCTCGATTTGAAAGGCAATCAGCCCGACGTCGAACAGCGACGCTGCCACAGGCTCGGGGAAGACGCCGGCTTGACTCAGGTGCAATCCGCGCGGGCGCGTCCAGATCACGGTATTGCTGGATTGAATTGTCACCACGCGGCCGCGTTTCTTGTCGAAGTATGTCAGCGTGCCGCGCAACGCTTCCAGAATATTGGCGACCCCGCGCATCAAATTGGGCCACGTGTTGGCCATGGAGTCTTCCAGGTCGAGCATCACGCCGGGCGCACCGGAGTTGAGCATCTTCACGACCAAGTCGGCTTCATCGGCGGGACCAGTCATCTGGTTGCGCTGATCGGCGCACCAGTCCGGTAGCGCGATACGCCAATTCGTGCGCGTAGCGTCGGACGGCCGGCGATGCTGCGGCAGGTTACCCGCGTGCGCCTCCTCCAGAGCGCGCTGGCGCTGCGCGATGTGTTCCCGCTGGCGCGGTGTAAGTTCCGTGTGCAGGCGCGCCAGAAAATCGGCAAAACCCTTGGGCAGCGCGGTGGCGGGATTGAAACCCGTGGGCGCGGTGTTCATGCGGCTGCAAACTTGAGGGGACGCGATCAACATGCAGGCTTGCCTTTTTGGTTCTTCGTCTGAGTGCCGAACCCAAGGTTAGTTTCGAGAATAGCGGTGATGGCGCCGACAGGCAATAGAGTGTTCACGGTATGAAGTCACGCGTTCGCGCGCAGCCACGCAATTGGCAAAGCGCCGTGGCGGCTGCGCGCTCAGGTAACAACACTCACCCAAGTCTGTTCCTCTACCGCCAGCACCATGCTCTTGAAGATATCCACGTCCCAGCCGTCGCCGATGCGAAAGCGTACCGCGTCCTTGCTTTCGCTGACGATCACGCCGCGCAGGGGCACGCGTGTCTCTCCGGCCGCGACCTGCAAAACCACCGGCTGCCCCAGCCAAAGCGCGTACCCACCCTGACCTTCAGCCTTGCTCCCTGCGGCCATTTGCCTCCTCAGTTGGCGCTGACAACCTAACTGCGACGTTGCTGAAGGCTATCCTCGGGGACGCCGCAAATTCGCTCAATGGTACAGGCGCTACAAACCCGGGCAAACGAAGGTACCGTTACCAATAAATCCTTCACAGCCAGCAGGTTGGCTCCAGTACTGGGGTACCAGCGGGATGGCCCGTCGGACCGATTGCCTGTCCCCGCTACGCAGTGCATCGTATGTGCCGAAGATGCTGTACCGAACCCTTATCGCGCCGCTGCTCGATGGCCTGCGCCGCGCCGCCCGCTCAGCGCGCCAACAAGCCGTTGTGAGCGGACGCCAGGGCGGAATCGCGGTGGCGCTCGGTGGAGGATTTGCGCGCGGCTTTGCTCACGTCGGCGTGCTCCGGGTGCTCGACGAGAATCAGATCCCGATTTCATCCATTGCCGGGACCAGCGTGGGAAGCATTCTGGGCGCCGCTTACGCCAGCGGTGTGCCGCCGGCTCGCATCGCGGCAGTCTGCCGTCGCATTCAATTCCGCGACTTCGCGCGCTGGCGGATCTCGCGCCTGGGGCTGGCATCCAACGATCGCATGGGCCAGTTGATCCAGCGCTGGTTTGGCGCGCTGCGCTTCGAGGATCTGCGCATTCCCTTTGCCGCGGTCACTACCGACCTTTGTACAGGCGAGCCCCGCGTGCTCACCAGTGGCGATTTGATGCAGGCGATTCGCGCGAGCTGCGCGTACCCCGGGCTTTTCGAACCGGTAATGGTGGAGGGCCGCTGCCTGGCCGACGGCGGCCTGGTGGCGCAAGTGCCCACCGAAGCGGCCGCCGCCATGGGCGGGAGGTGGGTTCTGGGTGTGTCTGTCGCGTTCAGCGAATGGAACGGGCAGCCGCCCCGCAACCTATTCCAGGTGGTCAGCCGCGCCATCAGCGCCGCGCAGAGGCACCGCAGCCCTTCGTGGCAAAGCTTCGCTCACCTGCAAGTGGAACCAGCGGTGCAATCGTATGACTGGGACGCGTTCGACCGCGCCGACGAGATCATTGCCGCCGGGGCCGCCGCCATGCGCGAGGCGTTGCCGCAATTGCGCGCGCTGATGGGGCTAGAGGGCGACTCCCTTGTGTCCGGTTTACCGCAAAGCACCGGCGAGGAAAAGGCTTTTGCGCCGGCCTCGCCCGCCGCGCTCACCGCGAGCGAAGCCGACTAGACACTTTTCTTGACTTGTTTGAGGGCGGAGCTCAGTTCCCCGAGCGAGCTACATCGGGATGTAATGTAGCGGCGACCTTTAGGTCGCCACATGCGGCCGCTACCAGTGCCGCTGATGACCCTGAGCGCAGCAGTTGCTCCATGCAGCAAAGAAGATCGACCTAAAGGTCGCCGCTACATCCAGTACTTCACCACCCAGAACCCAAGCGCGAGCAAGACAAAAAAGGCGATCGTCAGCAGGTTGAAGT
>JBOGNS010000422.1:0-5868 GCA_050747305.1 Candidatus Acidiferrales bacterium
CGCGGGACGCGCGGCGGGCGCGGAGGCGCGCGCCTCGGCTCCAGCCTCAATCTCCCTGCGAATGGCTTCCACCAAGCAGCGGAAGCGCTGCTCGAACTCTTCGCGGTTCTTTGCCGCCGAGCCGCCCACCCACAGCACAGTGCGGCCACACGCGTCGGTCAGGGGCACCACCCAGAAGCGGATGTGCACCATGTAGAAGGCTGCAATCAGGCCGATCACCATCAGCACGGCGCCGGTCCACACCGCCCACTGTCCCGGCTCGTACGCCACTTGCAGTCCGGTGTAGTAGCCCGTTTCCATGTCCTGAAACTCGAAGCCGTAGGGCGCATTTTCGCCGTGTGAGAAATTCGGGAATTTCGGAAACAGCCAAACTTTTTGGGCACTGCCGTCTTTCCATTCCAACATCAGCCGTATGGCGGGATTGTTTGGCTGATTGGAGCGCGTCTCGACGCGATTGTTCACCACGACAAAATCGGGAATGAAAGCAGCGAAGAGGACCGAGGTTTGCGCGTCCAACTCGGTGCGCTCGCCCAGGGCCAGTTTCAGGTCGCGCGCCGACGCAGGATCGTCTCTTCGCGTGGTGCGCACTCTGATAGCGCCGATTTCCCCGGTGGAGCCATAGCTGGATTGAAAGAAGCGCAGTCCGCGATGCACCAGCGGGTCATTCACTGCGATTTCCTTGCGCAACACCTCGCGCCCGTTTTCCAGCACCGCCAGTTGCGACCACCACCGCCGCGGCGTGCCGTCGGGATAGTTTTCCTGGCCCGCGGCATCGCAGCGCAGCGCAAATGGCAACGCCAGAGTATTCCCGTTGCGCAGCTCAATTTGGTTTATGGTCTGATCCTTCGTCAACGCCACGAAGCCGCGATAACCCCAGATAGCATCCACGATGCCGCCAGCCAAAATCAGCAGCAAGCTCGCGTGCACCAAATACGGCGCCAGGCGCGCCCAGCGATGCCTCTCCGCGAACAAGGAGCCTTCTGCCACGCCAATGTGACGCACCCTGAGTCCCAAGCTCGCGAGCGCACGCTCCGCTGCTTCCAGGCCCTGGCGCGCCGCCGGCACTTCAATCTCCTGTTGCATGGGCAGGCCGGAAAGGAAATGCGGCGTGGGACGCAGATAGGGACGCGAAACGTAGCTCCATGCTCCGGGGAACCGCTCCAGCGACGCGAGCACGATGTTCAGCGACAGCAGAGCGAGCAGGCCGATGAACCACCGCGCGTGAAACACGTCGGTCAGCCCCGTCGCGTCCAGCCATCGCAGCGTTGCCGGCGAGTAGGCGTTCTGGATGTCCGCTGGGTCAGTGAGCGGCCGTTGCAGCACTAGCGTCCCCGCGATCGAGGCAAGCGCAATGAGGATCAACAAGACGATCCCGGTGCGAACCGCGCCCAGCAACCTAAGTACACCGCGTACGCCGGCCGGCCTGCCTCCGAACACAGGAACCTCCTTCGCGCCTGGCAGATCGCACTTTGGAGACCAGCCCGCTACCGGAGTTAACCAACACGATTACTTCTGTTTACGGATATCCCGGCCATGCGCCAGGCTGTGCGTATGGGCGATTTCACGCAACCAACCCTCGTCCACTTCGGAACTTTCCCCAGGCGCCGTTCATTGAAGTCGCTCAACTGGCTGACGACCACGCCGTAAGTCCCGTGGTGCGTGGAGGCTAGCAAATGGGCGCCGGAAGCTGTGAACCTGGCACGACCATTGCACATTGAACCGCTGAGGATGAACGACAGAGTCTAAGGAGGTGCGCCCATGATGTCGCTAAGAGAAATACGCGTCGTGCTGTGGGCGAAACCGGGCAGCGACTTGGCGGTCATTGAGGAGAGCCTCGCCCGCGTGGGGTGCAAAGTGCTCCGCGTAAGTACCTTCTATGAGTTGGAGAAGATTTGTCTCAATCACGAAGCAGACCTCCTTGTGATCTCCTGCCAAGACGCCCGGTACGTCCTGCAGTGGCTGAATGCGAGCACGTGGAACGCCGAGGAGCGTATCCCGGTGCTCACGCTGGCCAGTTCTCTGGACGTCGATCTCTATTTGGAAACGATGCAGCTCGGCGCCTTTGACTGCGCCGGTCTGCCGCTCGACAGCAAGGAGCTGGCGCGGTTAATCACCCGTGCCGTAGATAGCGCGCACGTTGCAGCGCATGCCTGAAGGCGAGGTGCCGAATGACGCGCATTCACGTCCTCTTGGCTGAGAACAACCCGCTGTTGCGAGATTGGATTCGCGCCAGCCTGGAAGAAGAAGGCTTCGACGTAACCGCCACGGCCTCGCTTGCCGAGGCGCATGAAGCCGGGGCCGCGTGGCCTTTCGACGTGCTAATTACAAATTGGCGTGTGGGCGATCGCACCGCTCTGGACGTGTTGGCGGTTCTCCAGCCGATGTGGCCGGCCGTTGTTCCTATTCTCATTGCTGCCGACGCCGACTCGGCGGTCCTCGAGCGCGCGCACACCGCCGGTTTCCGCGCCGTCCTGCAAAAGCCTTTTCCGCCCTGGAAAATTGCGGAGGCGATCCGACAGCAGGTCGCCGCGCCTTGTGAGGTGGCCGTATGAAACCACGGCAAGGAACTCGAGTGGTTGTCTGGGCACCGGCCCCGGGCGAGCGGAGCATCGAGGAGGTGTTGCAACGGCTCGGCAGCGATGTCCTAGCGGTGGAGTCGCGCGATCAGCTCGAGCGCGTGCTGCTGATGGTTGCGCCGGACTTGATCATCGCGCGGCTCACGCCAGACTTTCGTGCCCCGCTGGAATACCTGGCCGCGCTGCGGGGCACGCATTCCAGCCCGTGCCTGGTCGTGCTAGTGGAGCGCTGGGACAAGGGTCTCTACTACGAAGCCCTGCAACTCGGGGCCTTCGACGGCATCATCCTGCCGTTTGATGAAAAGGAACTGCTCCGCATCGCCATGAATGCGGCTGCGGACGACTGCTTACTGCTTTCGGCCTGACCGGCCGTGGAGGGAGGTCAACGTGACTGCTTATTGTCCGATTTGCGGCCATGCATTCTCAGCCGTCGAACTGGTGCTGTTCGAAAACGACGTGAACTTCCAGTGCAAGCACTGCTGGAACCGCGTGCGCCCGACCAAGCTCCGGCAGGCCGCAAAGGCCCTGATCCGCGCGCGGAACAGCCGCACCACAATGGCCCCGCGTCGCAGAGCTGCATAGGGGATGGCGGCTGGTCGCTCGACTTACACCGCGTGGCGAGATCGCAGGCGCGGAGTTTGCTGTACACAGAAGGAGGTCACACTATGCAGGACTCCTATGTTTTTCACGTGGACGCGACCCGGACTCGTGGCCGCTCGGGGCAACTGAGCGCTGCAGAGTTGCCCACACTCGAATTCTCCGCGCCGCCCGAGTTCGCCGGTGAACCGGGCAAGTGGACGCCGGAGCACCTGCTGGTGGCCGCGGTGGCCAGTTGCTTCACAGCCACCTTCTCGGCCGTCGCCGAGGCGATCAAGCTGCGAGTCGAGGCCTTCAAGATGAGGGCCTTCGGTCGACTCGAAAACTTGCCCGGCGAAGGCTACCGCTTCACAGGGATCACCCTAAAGCCGGAGATCCAAGTGGCCCACGAAGACACTCAAGCCGCACTGAAGGCCCTCGCCAAGGCTGAAAAGCATTGCTTCGTAGCCCAGTCCCTGCGGACCACCGTTCAGGTGGAGCCACACTTTGTCGCTACGCCAGCGGAAGTTGTCGGCTAGAATGTCTGCGCCCGGCGTGCCCTTCTCGAACATTCGCCGGAACGGAGCGCCCATGAGCGTGGCTGAGCGGCTGGGGCCGTGGCTCCGGCCCATCTTTTTCCTCGCCCATAACCCGCTGACCCTGCTGGGTGCGGTGCTGGCCACCAGTTCGGCCTTTACCTTGCTCGGCTTCTGGCTGATTGAACTGACGCGCAGCGATTCCTTCCATCCGTACACCGGTATCGTTTTCTTCTTAATCCTTCCTGCGGTTTTTGTGCTCGGCCTCCTGTTGGTGCCGCTGGGCGTATGGATTCGCAGGCGCAAACTCCGCCGCAAAGGAGAGTTGCCGGAGAGTTATCCGGCCGTGAACCTCGGCGCGCCCGCCTTCCGCCGTGCAGCGATGCTGGTCTTTATGCTCACCGTGGCAAACGTGATTATCTTCGGCACGGCAACGTACCGCGGCGTGGAGTACATGGATTCGGTGCAATTCTGCGGGCAGGCGTGCCATTCGGTGATGGAGCCGCAATTCACGGCCTTCGTCGGGTCGCCGCATTCACGTGTTGGCTGCGTCGAGTGCCACATCGGGCCCGGGGCGCCGTGGTTCGTGCGCTCCAAGCTTTCCGGCGTGCGCCAGGTATTTGCCGTGAACTTCAACACCTATTCGCGGCCAATTCCTGCGCCCGTCAAAGCACTGCGGCCCGCGCGTGAAACCTGCGAGCAGTGCCACTGGCCGCAGAAATTCCACGGCGACAAATTCGTGGTGCGCACGCGGTATGCCGAAGACGAGGCCAACACCGCGCTCACCACTGTGCTGGTGATGAAAATCGGCGGCCACACCTGGCAAGGGAAAGTGGGGATCCACGGCCGCCATTTGGATGATGTCGAACGAATCAGGTATGTCGCCACAGACAACCGGCGCCAGGTGATCCCACGCATCACGTACGTTGACGACAGCGGCCAGGCTGTCGTTTACGACTCGACCGATGTGCAAGTCACGCCCGAACAGCTGGCAGCCGGCGAACACCGCACGATGGATTGCATGGATTGTCATAATCGCCCGACGCACGCCTTTGAGCTGCCGGAGCGCGCGGTGGATAATGCCTTGTCAGCGGGGCGCATCGGCCCGACGCTGCCTTTTATCAAGCAGCAGGCCGTAGCTGCGCTGCGAGCGGAATACGCCAACCGCGACGTGGCCAAAGAAAGAATCGCTTCTGCACTCAGCGATTTCTATCGCACCAGCTATCCCGACGTGTACAAGAGTCACCGCGCGCAGGTGGAGATTGCGATTCAGAATGTGCAGCAGATTTATCTCCGCAATGTCTTTCCCGGCATGAAAGTCACTTGGGGCACGTACCCCAACAACATCGGGCACGAAGATTTTCTCGGCTGCTTCCGCTGCCACGACGGCCTGCACCAGAGCAAGGACGGCCGCGTGATCACACAGGACTGCACGGCCTGCCACGGCATCCTCGCCATGCAGGAAACCAACCCCAAGGTGCTCACCGACCTGGGTCTCCGACAGTAACGCGCGGGTTCGTAGGTGGCGGAAATGTCCCCGTCGCTCGTCCATCCGAAACCGTTAATTTTAACGGGTCGTGGAACCTCGCTCGACGAGCACTGGCATCACTCCGAAGAGAAGGAACATCAGAAAGGTGGCGCCGCCAGACAGGATGTCAAAGCCGGCCGGCGGCACGACCAACGCGCGGGACCACGACGAATTCACGAATGGGCCCCAGGATCCAACCCGTCGCAAAAGCTAGAAGGAAATAGAGCAAGCCCGCCTTCATTAGTTGCATGAGAGCATTTGTCCTTGCGGCCAAGCGCTCAAGTGCGGGCCGCTTTCTCCGGAAACACGGGCAGGCGCTTGGCGGCGACGCCAAAGATCATCACTCCCGTCACAACGATCAGCGCGCTCACGGCTACTTCGGACCACTTGGGGATGTAGCGCACGCCCGCCGAGTCCCACATGCCGATGATGCTGACATTCAGGCGGTTGGTCATGAATCCGAGGATGACGAGCGAGGCAGCCGCGAACAGCCAGCCAGCGCTGCGGCGCACGCGCGCTCTGAAGAGCAATGCAGCGGGGATGAGCACACCGGCAAACAATTCAAACAGGAAGAACCAGGTTTCCACACGCGGCTGTATCACGAGCTTCAGTGCGTCGCGATGCCACAGATCCTGAAGTCTCAGCACGAAAT
>JBOGNS010000423.1:0-24854 GCA_050747305.1 Candidatus Acidiferrales bacterium
TGGCGACCTAAAGGTCGCCGCTACATCCTGCCCGCCGTTGCAGCATGGCCCCGGCGGAATCGGGTTGCCGTGCGGGCAGTGCCTGGGATGGCCGAGAAACGTGCAGATTTTCTCATCCAGCTCCGGGCTGATGATGTGCTCGAACTTGCAGGCTTGCGTGTCGGCTTCCGGATCGGCGATGGAGAAGGTGTCGCGGAAGAGTCGCTCGGCAAGGCGATGGCGGCGAATCACGTCGCGCGCGCGGCCCTCACCGCGAGGCGTAAACAGCACCAGCGAATCCCGCACCTGCACCAACCCCAGCGCAGCCATGCGCCGCAGCGTGTGCACCGGATCCGCGACGCCCCGCCTGCGGATGCGGTCGAGGCGCGCCGTCGTATCTTCTTCGCCACAAATCCAGATTTGCTCGAGCAAATGGTCGAAGCGCTCCTCATCCTCCGCAGACACCACGGTGATCTGCTCCAGCCTTCCGTGCGCCAGCTCGACGCGGCGGTCGGCCAGCCGCCCGATGGCCGCATCGTGTGTGACCAGCAGGATGGTGTGCCCCTCGGCGTGCAACTCGCGCAAAAGATTGACGACGATCTGCTGGTTGGCTTCGTCCAGGTTGCCGGTCGGCTCGTCCGCAAGAATGAGCTTGGGATGATTGATCAGCGCCCGCGCAATCGCCACGCGCTGCTGCTCCCCGCCGGAAAGTTGCGCAGGCAGATGCGTGGCGCGCTCGGCCAACCCCACTCGCTGCAATGCCTCGAGCGCCTCCGCTTCGTCGGTGATGCTGTGGAAGTATTGCGCGAGCATCACGTTCTCCAGCGCCGTAAGATAAGCGACGAGATGAAACTGCTGGAAGATGAAACCAATTTTATCGGCGCGATACCGAGTCAGTTCGCCTTCGCCCAGCGTACCCACGTCCGACCCATCCACCCGCGCCAGCCCCGACGTGGGCGTATCCAGCCCGCCGAGAATATTGATCAGCGTGGTCTTGCCCGAACCGGAAGGGCCCATGATGGCAATCCACTCCCCCGCCTCCACGCTGAAGCTCACCCCATCGAGCGCTTTCACCGTGCCGAAGTGCTTGCACAGATTTTCCACCGTCACCAGCGCCATCATTGCCCTCGTAAAATCACTGCCGGACGCACGTGCGTCAATAGTCGCAACGGCAGTGCGCCGGCCAGCGCCACCGCCGTCATCAGCGCGACGGTCAGCGGCAGCACCTCCGGCCGCGCGGAAATCGCCACCCCAAACACACTCCGCCCGATCCACGCCGAAAGCGCCAGACCGCCGGCCCATCCCAGCACGCCGCCGGCAATTCCCAGTAGTCCCGCTTCCGTAAGGAACAGGCGCACCACGCGCGACATCTCGCCGCCCAGCGCTTTCATCAGTCCTACGTCACGCCGATGCTCCATGGCCACCGCGGTCATCGTCGCCAGTACGCACAACGTGGTGAGCGCCAGAATCAGCGCGACGGCGGCGAACACCAGCACCCGAATGCGCGCGAGCAATTCGCCCTCGGCTTCGGCAAGCTGGCGCACTGGTCGCACCTCCATCCCCGGCACGGCTCGCGCCAGCTCGGCAGCAAACGCCGCGATACGCTCCGGCGTGCCGGTCACACTCATCTGCACCAGCGCAATTTTTCCTTCCAGTCCGGCCAACTGTTGCGCGACCGGCAGCGCGACGAATACCTGGCTATCCTCCGCGCCGCCGGTGGTGGCAATGCCGGCCACCGCGAGCCGCACCCTGCGCGATTCCTGCTGCAATTCGAGCGTAGCGCCCGGCGCGAGCCCGAATTGCCGCGCGACGTTGCGTCCCACCATGCAGCGCTGCGTGTCTGAGTTCGCCAGCCACTCGCCTTCCACTTGCCACCACGATGCCATGCGCCGCAGCTCGTCCGGCCACGTGCCTGCCACGATCACAGGCTGCGACTCCTGCCCCGCGCGCCCCGATGCCATCGGCGCCCGCGCCACGACATACAGATACGGCGCGGCGGCCACAACCTCCGGCGTGCGCACCGACGCGATTCCTTCCATTACCAACTCATCCGCCAGCGGCGGCTCGCCCTGCGTTGCCTGCCGCGGCGGCTCCACCACCACATTAGCGCCCAGCGTGCGAAATTCCCGCGTCAGCTTGCGCTCCGCATCGAAATAGAGATTCAACAGCGCGGAGCTCACCGCCGCGCCGCCAGCCAGCGCCACCAGCGCCAGCGCCACGCGCGCGCGCGTGGCTCGCAGAAGTTGCATCAGCAATCGCCAGAACATTTCATTCACCACGCAGGATCGGCGCCGGCGACATGCGCGCCGCGCGACGCAGCGGCCCTATGCTCCCCGCCAACGCCACCAGCGCCGCCAGTCCCAAAACCACCGGCAGCAACAGCAGACGCTGCTCCGGCGCCACGCCGAACACGCTCAGCCCCACGATGCGCGCCAGCCCGAGACCCATCGCGTATCCCAGCGCGGCGCCGATGATTGCAAGCAAAACTTGCTCGGCCAGAAACATCGCCTGCACCAGCCACCGCGATGCGCCGATGGCTTTCATCAGCCCGATTTCAGCGCGCCGCTCGATCACCGTGGTAGCCGATGTAGCACCCACCGCAAGCATTGCCGCCACCAGCGCCGCCAAACTCACCAGCCACATCAGGCCTCCGACCCGCGTAAGGATGTGGCCCTCACTCTCGGCGACGCGCCGGATCACGCGCACTTCGGCGCCGGGCAGCACCTCGCGAATCTGGTGCGCAATGGATGAAATGTACGGCGTGCAGTACCAGCGGTCATACTCCTCCGCGGTCATGGTAGACGGGTCGCGCCGCGCGAAGTCATCTTCGGGCTTGGTCAGTGCGCTCACCAGCAGCCGCCGGAATTGCCCCGGGCGTCCCGCGAGTTGCTGCGCGACTCGCAGCGGCACGAGCACGCTTTCTTCCTCAGCGCCGCCGGTCGTAACGATGCCGGTAACCAGGGCCTCAACCGTGCGGCCCCCGGCCGTGATTTGCAGCGTGTCCCCAATTTTCCAGCCCGCGCGCCGCGCCAGCGCCGCCCCCACCACGCATTCCTCCGCTTCGTCGGCGAACCACTTCCCTTCCACATCCCACCACGGATGCGTGTCACGCACGCCGGTGAGAAACGTCGTGCCATCCGGGATGGGCACCGCGTTTTCATACCACGTGCCAATCAGTGTTGCCGCGCTCACCGTCGCGCTGCCCGCAAGATTGATTTCTGCGGGCGCCTCGAGCAGTGGCGCGAAACCTGTGATATTCAGCCGCCAAAAAATCGTCCGCAGCTTGCCCAACTCCGCCGTATCGAGATACGCGCCCGCATCCACGGGACGGTAATCCACGCCGCCAATTTCCAGCGGCAATGTATCCGCCTGCGGGGTCACCAGCAGGTTGGCGCCGAGCTTGCGGAACTCTTCGGCCAGCCGGTCGTTCACGTCGAGCGCCACGGTAAGCATCGCTGTGGTCACGGCCATCCCCAGCATCAGCGCCGCCCCCGCCAGCAACTTGCGCCGAGGGTTGCGCGCGAACGATTCGCCCAGGATGCGAAGAAACATCAGTGATGGATCCGTTTGGCGGCTTCCGTCAGCGCGGCAACTTCCAGCACCAGCTCGCCGCCTTCCGTGCGCGAAGCCACCCCAATGGGATTGCAGCCCCCGGCATCGCCGATCGAAGGAATGTAGATGGCGGCGTCGCAGTTGCGGCAAATCACGTCGAGGCCTGCCTGCCGGTAGCCGGCCGGGCCGCAAATCTGGCACGCATCCAGCGCCGTGCCGTATTCGCCGCCGGGCTTGCGAATCACGAGGAAGCGCATGGCGACGGCCCCATCGTCAACTTGGAAGATGTGCAGGTTGTCGTCGGCGAGCTTTGCGAGCGGCAGGCGAATCTGACCGTTGATCGCCGCCACGGTAGTGGCTTCCGGCGGCGCGGCCTGCGCGCGCGTGTAGAGGAAGTCCGCCGCCAGGCCCATCACTACTGCCGCACAGGTAAAGACCGCGGCAAACATCCAGCGCTGCTGCTTACGCTGCTCCCACTGCCAGCGGCGGCGTTCGGCGCCGCTGGCTTCTGCGGCTAGCGCCGCCGGGCGGCGCAGCGCCATCCATTCGCGCAGAATCACGATGGCGGCCACACCCAGCACGATCACGAAGAAATAAATGTCGTTGCGCACGATGGGGCCGATGATGGCCATCTCCGTCTTGCTCGACGGAATCCACAGCGCCTCGCTCAGCTCGTGCACGCCGGTGATCACCAATTGAATGGCCACCACCACCAAAATCACGCTGGTCGCTGCGAAAAACCGGTGCAGTGGAATGCGCAGCGTCCCTTTGAAAAAGAACACGCCCACGGCGATGGCGATGGCCAGGCCCACCGCCGTACCGATCCAAATGTTCAAGCCGTCGCTGGAAAGCTCCACCGCGCGATTGATCAACACCAGTTCGACGCCTTCGCGCAACACCATCAGGAATGCGAATGCGGCAAGCGCAAGTTTTGCGCCGAAGGTCGCTTGCTGCGCGTAGCCTTCCACTTTCTGCTCGATCTGCTGCTTCAGCGTGCGCGAGACGCGGCTCATCCACCAGATCATGGTGACCACGAAGAAGGCCGCGACCAGCATCAGCACGCCCTCGAAGCCTTCCTGGTTCACCTGCCAGCGGTCGAGCGCCACCGCGCCGCCAAAGCTGGCGGCAATCGCCGCCGCCACCCCGGCCCACACGTGCCGCGACAGGCTGGCGCGCCCGGTGCGATCCAAATAGATCAGAATAATGCCGATCACCAGCGCGGCTTCGACACCTTCACGGAGAGCAATCACCAAGGCGGAGAGCATAGGCAGCAGAACTCGGTTTTCCCTCGGATGCAGTGGCAATTCTAGTTGCAACTCGATTGCAACTGCCGAAGATAGTCTACCAGCCGCGCGCGCCGAACGTCAAACCAAACGTGCCCCTCCTCCCCAGCCGGGCCTCCGCAACCAGGGCGGACAGGCAGCACTCTCTGTCCTACAATGTGAAGCGCATGCTTCGGGGACTTTTGCGCAACTCCATCGTGGTGCTGCTGTGCGCGATGCTGTGCACGCCGCACGCGGTCGCTCAGTCTGCCCGGCCCCAGCCGGACGGGAAGCCAACCGCCGCGGACAGCCGCCGCGCGCGCGACGCCTACCAAAAAGGCCTCGCCGCCGCGCGCGCCAACGATTGGCTCGCTGCCTTCCAATCTTACTCGGAAGCCGCATCACTCGTGCCCGGTGAGCGCAATTATCTGGAGGCGCGTGAGCGAGCGCGCTTCCAGCGCGTCCAGGCTCACGTGGACCGCGCGGAGCGCGCTGCCGTGGCCGGGCGCTTCGAGGAGGCCATTCGCGAGTTGCGCCGCGCCGTGGCGCTTGACCCTGGTTACTCCGTGGCGCAGGAGCGGCTGCGCCAACTCGAATCGCGCGCAGGGGCTCGCGTGCTGCCGGCGCTGGCCACTGAGGCCATCCAGTTGCATCCGCAGCCGGGCGTGCGCTCCTTCAATTTCCGCGGCAACACGCGCGGGGCCTACGAAGAAGTGGCGCGGCAGTTCGGCCTCACCGTGGACTTCGACCGCGACCTGCGCATCCGCCAGTTGCGCTTCAAGCTCGACGATGTGGACTTCACCACCGCGATGAACGTGCTGGCGCAAATGACCGGCGCCTTCTGGCGCGCGGCCGACAGTAAAGTGATCTTTGTGGCGGAAGACTCGCTGGCTAAGCGCCGGGAATACGCGCCGACCGTCGCCCGCACCGTGCTGCTCTCCAGCTCATCGTCGCCCGAGGAGATGACCGAGATCCTCCGCGTGGTGCGCGAGATCAGCGGCGTCACGCGCACCACGCTGGACACCCGCACGCGCTCGCTCACGCTGCGCGACGAGCCGCACAAAGTTGCCCTGGCGCTGGAATTGATCCAAGAGCTCGAGCAATCGCGCGGCGAAGTGATGCTCGAAGTCACCATCCTCGAGGTGGACCGCGCGGGCGCATTGCGCCTCGGCATCCTCCCGCCTTCCAGCGCCCAAGTGTTCACTCTCAGTCCCAGCGACCTCGATGCATTGCAGAGCCCTTCGAGTTCCCCACAAGCGCTGGCGGACCTGCTGCGACGCATTTTCGGCACTACCGGAACCGGCTTCGGCCTGGCCGGATTGGTGCCGCCGCTAATCGCTTTCGGCGGCGGCCAAACCGTGGCCTTGGCCACCCTGCCCGGCGCTGCGGCGGAGTTTTCAGAGATGTACAGCGTGCTGCGCCGCGGGCGGCGGATGCTGCTGCGTTCGCTGGACGGCGAGACCGCGCAGTTCTTCCTCGGCGATCGCTTCCCGATTAACTTCTCGGTGCTGTCGCAAGGCATCGGTCTGGGCGGCGGAGATGTGCCGTTGGTTCCGGGGCGGCTGGATTTCGCCGTCGGCGACGCGCCCTCCGCAGTCGTCTCGATCGATTTCAACTCCGACGGCATTTTCGATCTGGCCGTCGCCAATCACGATGACGACACGGTCTCTATCCTTCTGGGCGCCGGCGACGGCACCTTTCAAAGCGCCACAGCGTTTCCCGCTGGCGATGGGCCTTCCGGGCTGGCGGTGGGCGACTTCGATGCAGACGGCTTCATCGATCTCGCCGTGGCCAACGAAAACAGCAACGACGTCTCGGTGCTCATCGGCAATGGCGACGGCACGCTCGATGCGCCCATCAACTTCCCCGCCGGGGCAGCGCCGCGCGCCATCGTCGCCGTCAGCCTGGATTTGGGCGCCACCATCGATCTGGTCGTCGCCAACAACGGCGATAACAACGTGTCGGTGCTGCTCGGCAATGGCGACGGCACGTTCGCCGCGCCCGCGAATTTTCCCACCGGGCTTGCGCCTGTCGCCATTGCGTCCGGCGACCTCAACAACGACACGTTCATTGATTTGGCCATCGCCAATCAGGCGTCCGACACGGTTTCTATCCTGCTCGGCGACGGCAATGGCGCCTTCACCACGCCCGCTGATTTCGTCACCGGCGCCGGCCCGTCCGACGTGCTGGTCGCCGATATGAACGAAGACGGCGTCCCGGACTTGGTCACCGCCAATCAGACCGGCGAGACGGTTTCAATCCTGCTGGGCAATAACGACGGCACATTTTTCTCCGCCACCGACTTTGCCGCCGGCCCTTCCCCGGTCGCGCTGGTGGCCGCCGATCTCGATGGACTGGGCAATCAGGACCTCGCGGTGCTCAACAGCACCGACGACTCGCTCTCCATTCTGCTGGGCAACGGTGACGGCACCCTCGGCGTTCGCACCGCCTTCATTACCGGCAGCTTCCCCATTGCCCTGGTCGCGGCCAACTTCAATTCCGATGGCCGGCCCGACATCGCCGTGGCCAACCGCGATTCCGACAACGTCTCCGTCGTCCTGAACACCGCGATCGAAGGCTTGCCGCCGGGCTTCCTACCCCAGCCGTATCCCGGCTTTCAATACGAAGACATCGGATTGAAAGTGAACTTCACGCCGCGCCTGCACTCGGAAAACGAAGTAACGCTGAAAATGCGCATGGAAATTCGCAGCTTGAGCGGCGACGCGCTCAACGGCATCCCGGTGATCAGCAATCGCACGCTGGAAAACACCATCCGGCTGCGCGAGAACCAGACCACCGTACTGGCCGGAATGATCCAGGATGAGGAGCGCCGCGGCATTCAGGGCTGGCCGGGCCTGGGACGCGCGCCGGTGGCCGGCCATCTCGCCAGCCTGCGCGACAAGGACGAGCGTCGCACCGAGCTTCTCATCCTGGTCACGCCGCGCCGCATTCGCCTCGCCCCGCGCCGCGACCATCAGCTTTACGCCGGTCGCGACCCGCTGGGCACCGTCCGTGGCGCCCCGCCCCCGGACCCCGGCTTGCAACCCGTACCAACCGCCCCGCCGCCGCAACCGCAACCGCCCGCGCCTGACACTCAACCCCAGCCACAACCACAACCGCCGGTGCAGCAGGACCCTCCTCCGCCCTCGCCTCGGCCACCGCAGAACTGAAAATCAGAACCAGCGAACCAGGGCTCCGCAAACCGTAGTGAGGTAGAAGCTCTTGTAAGCATGTGCCGTACGAAGCTGGCGCCGGCCTGAAGGCCGCTCATTTGGCTCTAGTCCTTCGAGATGCGATAGAGGTACTTTCGGCCGCGGAGGTAGAGCTCGTTGCCGACCACCACGGGTGATGCGTCGAAGCCGTCGTCGAGCTGGTTAAGGGCCAGCAGCTTGAACTGCGGGCCACGCGCGATAACCGCGACGACACCGTCGCGTCCGGCAATGTATATGCGCCCGGCGGCGCCCACCGGTGATGCGTACACGTTGGACACGCCATCGAGGCGCTGCTCGCCGTAGAGCTTCTCGCCGGTTTTGGCGTTAACAACGCTCAGGATACCGTTGTTGCTTTTGAGGAAGTAGAGTTCGTCGCCATAGAGCAACGGCGAGGGAACCCACGGCGTGTCCCGGTCGTACTTCCAGACGAGAGCCTGGGGCGCCGCGCTGATGTCGCCCTTCGCTTCCGCCAGCCGAATCGCATAGAGCGCGCTGCCGCGGAAGCCGCTCATCACGTACACCACGCCGTTCGAGTGCACCGGGGAAGCAACGCAGCCGGGCGTCAGGCCGGGGCCTTCCCAGAGGAGCTTGCCATCGGCGAGGTCGTAGCTGCGGACCCTTGTGGCGCCCGCGGTGATGACCTGCTTCTTGCCGCCGTGCTCGACGATGAGCGGCGTGCTGTACGTGGTCTTCTCATCGCGAGGCGTGCGCCACAGATCCTTGCCGGTTTTCTTATCCAGCGCCACGATGAAGGATTCGCCCTCGTGATCCCAATTGACCACTAGATGGTCGCCATCGAGGGCCGGCGAACTGCCCTCGCCGAAACCGGTCGTCATGTCGCCGAGGTCGCGCTCCCACTTCACGTTGCCCTTCATGTCCAGCGCGTAGAGACCGCGCGAGCCGAAGTATGCATAAACCATCTGGCCGTCGGTAACGGGTGAGCTCGAAGCCCAAGTGATGGTGGCATTGGGGTTCGCGCCTTCGTGCGGCAGCTCCTCGCGGACGATCGTCTGCCAGAGCGTCTTTCCATCTTTGCGGTTGATGGCGATGACCATGAACTGCTGGATGTACTCGGGCTGCAGCAGGCGACGCGGGCCGGCTTGCGCGCCCTCCGCTGGAGCGGCTTCCGCCGGCGGCCCTTCCTTCCCCGGCGGGCGTTTGTCGGTAGGCACGGCGGTGAGCACGAAAATCCTGTCGCCCCACACGATGGGCGTGGCCGCGCCCTTGCCGGGAATCTCCGCCTTCCACTTGATGTTCTTGCCGGCCGTCTTGCCGGCCGCCCACTCGACGGGCGGGTCGCCCGCCGGCGCCACGCCGTTAGCCAGCGGCCCCCGCCACTGCGGCCAGTATTGGTTACCATCGGCGGGCGGACTTGGCGCGGATACGCCAGCGATGGCTACAACTACGGTCAGAGCTAGGAAGGCGCTAACTCTTCTCATGACTCCTCCACGGTTCAGACCTCTCTCTAAGTCTTCGTTGCAAATTCGCTAGTCCACGTCGGCGGCAACGTCACAGCGGACAGGCTTGAGACCTGTCCCACAAAGTGGATTACGTCGCGCCGCGAATCACGGCGCAGCCTGATTTTTCGTTGCGAGAAACCGTACGATTGGGGATTTGGGTTGACCTCTTCCCCAGTCCGCCGGGGCCATCGTGTCTTCGTAGTACAACACTCGCAGGCGATCAAATGCCATCAAAAGCTCGTTCGTGCCATAGCCCAAGGAACTTTCGCCGGTTATGGTCTCTCGGTTGATGTCTCGATGAAATCCCTCAATCACAACGATCCCTCCGGGCCTTAAGGAATCGGTGATTTTGTTCGCGTTGCGTGTGATCAGTCCGTGCATGTATATGCCCACCACCAAATCCCAGCGCTCCTTGCCGTAGTCGAAGCGGTCGACGTCTTCTACGAAAGCCTCCAGCTTTAATCCTCTCTTTCGGGCTTCTTCTTGCCCTTGCTTGACGCCCACGTCGGAGATGTCGAAGCCCGTAACCTCCCATCCCTGGGCCGCAAGGTAAAGGGCATTGCGTCCCTCCCCCATGCCGATATCAAGAGCCTTGCCGGGCTTTCTCCCTTTGATCATCTCCGCCAGAAACTTGTTATGCGGGAATTCGCGTCCCTGCCGCTTCGTGAAGACGTCGTTCCAGACTTCTCGCGGAGGCTGACGCTGCTCCTGCGCCTGGACCAAAACTGCGAGGCACAGCGTGATGACGAGGACTGCTTTGCGCGCCATGGTTGCTCCCGACCCCGGGCTACAGCCGAAGAGGTTTCATAGATACACCTTTGCCGTCGCGATAGACATGCTGCTACTCCGATCGCAGCGCCTGCAATACATCCACACGCGACGCCCGGGCCGCCGGCATCAGCGAAGCCCCAACGGCGGTGACGGCAAGCATGGTTGCCGCGGCAAGGACCGGCAGCGCGCCGGGAAAGCGCACGTTCTGGAGATAGCTCGATGCCACGCCGGCGAACGCATAGCCGCCCGCCGCCCCTGCTGCGATTCCGACAGCCACGATGCGCGCTCCCTCCGCCAGGACGCCCATCAGCAGGCGGCGCGGGGTCGCGCCCACCGCCAGCCGCACGCCGAACTCGCGGGTGCGCGCGCTCACCGAGAAGGCCAGCACGCCCGCCACGCCGACCACGGCAATCAGCAGCGCGATGCCGGCGAAGCCCGACACGACGAAGGCGTTCAGCCGCTCCGGCGCCAGCACTTCTGTGCGTACGTCCTCGAGGGTCGCCGCGCGCTCGACCGCCTGCTCCGGCCGTAGCTCGCGGATGATCCGCGTCACCCGCGGCACGAGCGCGTATGGATCGCCGGACGTACGCACGAACAGCCGGCCCGCTATACCCTCCAATGGAAGCAGATAAACCGTCAGCGCAGGCGTCCGCACGACGCTCTCGTCGTCCACATCCGCCACGACGCCGACGATGCGGAAGGGCACGGGGTCCCTTTCCTGTGCGGACAACGCGCCGACCCACCAGAGCTTTCGATGGAGGGCGTCGCCGTTCGGGAACAGTCGCTGCGCTATACTCTGGCTTACGATTGCCACGCCCCCGCGCTCGCGACGAAGGTCATCGTCTGTGAACTCGCGGCCGGCGACCACCGGAATCCCAACCACCGCAAAGAAGCTTGGCCCAACGAACCGCGGCCTCGCGTACGGGCTCTCTTCTCCGTCGGCCGGCGTGTAACCCTCGGCGGTGAACTGCCAGCGGCCCCACTTTCCAACGTCGCGCCAGGGCACGAAGCTCCCTCCGGCAACACCCGCCACTCCCGGCAGCTCGCCGATGCGCCGCGTCACTTCCTGACAGAAATCGGCAATCTTCGCGTCGCTAACGCCGGAGGCCAATCCCGGGACGTCAATAGCCAGCACCCGCCGCGTGTCGAAGCCGGTGTTCGATATCTGCAGGGCGATGAGTGCCGCGACCAACATGCCGGCGCCTGCGAGCAATACGAACGACAACGCGATCTGGGCCATGGCGAAAAGGCGCAGGCGGCGATTCGTGCCTGCCGTGATCCGCACGCCGCTCGCGAGGCCAAATCCGATCCGGCCGTTTGGCGAGGGCAGCCGCGGGACGTATGCGAGCAGCACGGCAGCGGCCATGGCGAGACCCGCGCCCACCCACAAGAGAGTGCTGTCCACGGTCACCTCGAGCGCGCGTATTGAGAAGCGCGCGGCATAAAGGGCAACCACCGGCACGAGCCACTGCGCCAGCAACACCCCGAGAACGGCACCGGCGCCGCACAATACAAGGCCCTCAGCCAACAGCGTGCGCCGCAGCGCACCGGGACTCGCCCCGAGCGCCGCGCGCACGGCCAACTCGCCCTCGCGGCGAATCGAGCGTGCCAGGATCAGGTTCGCCACGTTCGAGCACGCGATGAGAAACACAACACCGGCGGCGGCGAGCAGCACGAGGAGAATCGGTCGCGCCGGCGCGGTGAGCTGATCGCGAAGCGGCGTGACGCTCAGTCGAATGTTGGCGCTCGTGGAGTACGCCTCCGGGTACTGGCGCATCATGGCAGCGTGCGCGGCGATCAACTCGGCGCGCGCGCCTTCAACGGCAACGCCCGGCGCGAGGCGGCCGAAGAGATCGGTCATGCGATGCAAGCGGTCGGTGTTCATCGTGGCGCCGAGGTGGTGCGGGCTGGTCACCATGTTGGCGATGATCTCCGTGTCAGCCGGATACGGCACCGACGGCTCGAGGACGCCGACGATTGTTGGCGTGCGCGAACCGAGGCGCAGAGTCTTGCCAATCACCGACGGGTCGCCGTTGAACGACGACTTCCAGAAGCGATGGGTCAGCACTGCCGCCGGGGCCGCTTTGGGGCCATCGTCGGACGTGCTGAGCAGCCGGCCAAGCACCGGGCGAAGTCCCATCACCTCGAAAAACGAGCCGTTGACCACGCCGGCGTGCACCAGCCGCGGCTCGCCGGGGCCGATCATCGTTAACTCGACAGTCGAGAAATCACCGAAGGCGGCGATCGTTTTGACGCGCGCATTGAGGTCGTTGATCTCCGGCACGGAGAAGGTCATGTTCTCGGCGCCGACCCCCGGCGCGCTCTGCCGGATGTAGACCAGGCGATCTTCGCCGCGATTGACGAGTGGGCGCAACAGCACACCGCGAACCACGCTGAAAATCGCCGCGTTGGCGCCGATGCCCAAGGCCAGCGTCACCACCACCGTGACTGCCAGCCCTTTGGCGCGCAGCAGCGAGCGCAGGCCGATGCGCACGTCGCGTACAAATTGTTCCAGCCAGCGCCAGCCCCACACGTCGCGCGTCACTTCCTTCACCAACTCGACGTTGCCGAATTGCCGCCGCGCCGCCGCTTCCGCTTCCGCGCGCGTCTCGCCGCGCTCCATGCGCTCGCGCACCGCCGCTCCCAGGTGCCCGCTTAGCTCTTCATCCAACTCTTCTTTCTGTTTGCGCCGCCACAGTGGAAGCTTCATCCCCTGCTCCCTGTTCTCTACCCGCTGTTCCCTGCTTTATTGGTGTCGCAACGCCGCCATCGGGTCTATGCTTGCCGCTCTTTTCGCCGGCAAGTATGCCGCGCCGAGCGCCACGAGCAGCAGTAGCCCAATCGCCAACGCCAGCGTGAGCGGATCTTCCGGCGCGACACCGTAAAGCTGGCTTTCGATCAAGCGTGAAGCCGCATAGGCCAAACCACCGCCGAGCGCCAGCCCCCCGATCAAAAGTCCGCTGGTTTCCCGGAGAATCATCGCGATGACGCGGCGCGGTTGAGCTCCCAAGGCAATGCGGATGGCGATTTCACCTGCGCGCCGCGCGACGCCGTAGGACAGCAAGCCATACAACCCGATGGCAGCAAGCGTGACGGCGACGCACCCAAAGACAACCGCGAGTTGTGCGGTCGTGCGATCCTGGGCCGTCAGCTCGGCCATCTTCTCCTCAATGGAAACGGCCGAGAGAATGGGCAGAGCTGGATCCATGCGCTCGATGGTCTTGCGTGCTGCGGCCATTGTCGGTGTGGTCCCTCTATCCGTGCGAATCAACATGGTCGGACTCGTCACCGACGTGAGTTGCATGCCCGCCAGGAAGAAGCGTGGCGCGACGTCGCCGCGCAGGCTCATGGTCCGCGCGTTCGCAGCAACGCCGACCACTTGGTATGTCGATCGAGTCTCATCGTCACCTATAATTGCAATGTGCATTCCGATGGGATTGCGGTGGGCGAAGAACTGCTTGGCGAAGGACTCGTTAATCACGCACACCTTGAGCGCGGCGCCGCTGTCCCTCTCCAGGATTTCGCGGCCCCGCAGCACGGGGACACCTAAAGCCGAGAAGTAGCCAGGACCCACCACGTCCAACGCCGACCCCCGCTCGCGTCCCCCCTGTGGTGTGTAACCTTCCACCTCGATCGTTTCCGAGGATTCCCCGCCGCCGAATACACCCAGTTGTGAAAAGCTCGCCGCTTGCACGTTCGGAATTCGCTGCATCTCTTCGAGTAGCTCGCGAATGGCATTGCCGCTCCGCGCCGCTTCATACCCCGCTTCTCGAAAATCAACACGCACCATGAGCAGGCGTTCCGCGGGAAATCCCAAGTCGATGCGTTGAAGGTTGTACACCGTGCGCAGCAGCAGCCCGGCGCCAATCAGTAAGGGCAATGACAGCGCCAGTTGCAGGCTTACCAGAAATCGCCCCGAGCGCATTTGGCTCTTCGAGCCGGCCGCGCGCTGGCTGAGTTCCTTCAGATATTCTCCCGCGTCCGTTTTTGCGACCTGCCAGGCGGGGAGTATGCCAAACAACAACGCCGCTGCGAGTGTGGTGGCCACGAGGAACGCCAGCACCAACGGGTCCAGGGCAAAACTCATTTGGAAACTGGCGGACGATACCACTAGCATCCGCACCAGCGCACCGTGAGAAAAGTACGCCACGGTGATCGCGGCCGCTCCTCCCAGCCCGGCCATGGTCAGGCTTTCCGTGGCAAGCTGGCGGATGAGTCGGTTCCGGCTTGCGCCCAGCGACAAGCGCAGAGCAATCTCTGGGCGTCGTGCCACTCCCCGCGCCAGCAGCAGGTTCGCCAGATTCGTGCACACAATGAACAGCAGCGTGCCAGCCGCCGCCAACAACGCGGTCAGCGAACCGGAGAACCAGCTTCGCGTGGGCGAGGCTCCGCGGGCTGCCGGCTGGACCTGCAGCCGCTGGTCCAGGAAGTCGGGCCGGGCAGCGATTCGCGCCGCGCCATAGAACGATTCCAGGCCAGCCCGAAAAATTGCGTTGGCCTGCGCTTCCGCCTGTGCGAGCGTTACTCCCGGTTTCAGTCTGCCGAACACATGCAGCCACATGGTTTTTACGGGGGGCGTGTCGTGCAGGCCATCCCGGTCGGACTGCATGCTGGGCTGCAGGCGTAGCGGAAGCCACAGGTCCGGCCGCTGCCCGATGGTTTCTCCGATAAAGCCGGGCGGCGTGACCCCGATGATGGTCAGGGCGGCCTTCTCCACGGTTAGGGCCTTGCCGTGCACGTCTGCGCGGCCGCCGAAGCGTCGCTGCCAGTAGCTGTGACTGATTACGGCGTGCGGTGTTGCGGTGTGGTCGTCAGAGGCGGCAAACAAACGGCCGATGGCCGGACGAACGCCGAGAAGCTCAAAGTATCCGCCGGAGACGAAGCGTCCGCGGGCCTCTTCCCACTCGTTACTCTCGACACGGACGCGCCAGTTCCCAAGGCCGCTCTGCGATGCCATCACTGCGGAGAAAACGTCGGCGTGGTCCCGCAAGTCCTCGAACTCCTGGTACGTGAGCCACGCCCGCGGGCCGTCGGTGCGACCTTCCCAAAGCCCGGTCCACCTCCCCGACTCGTCGGGATCCGTGAGAATCACCAGTTCCTCAGGTTTCTCCACGCCGGGGAGCGAGGCGTACAGAAGCCCATTCCATAGGCTGAAGATCGCAGTATTGGCGCCAATGCCCAACGCCAACAACAAGATGGTTACAGCGGTGAAGCCAGGCCTCGCTGCCATCGCGCGCAGCGCATAACGTAGGTCCCGCACCAGCGCGTCCAGCCAGCGCCAGCCCCACACGTCGCGCGTCACTTCCTTCACCAGCTCGACGTTGCCGAATTGCCGCCGCGCCGCCGCTTCCGCTTCCGCGCGCGTCTCGCCGCGTTCCATCCGCTCGCGCACCGCCGCCCCCAGGTGCCCGCCTAGCTCTTCATCCAACTCTTCTTTCTGTTTGCGCCGCCACAGTGGAAGTCTCATCCGCTTCCTCCACATGCCCACATCTCAAATTCAATCGCGGTCGGTTTTGGTCCGATTTCTGAGTTCTGACTTCTGGGTTCTAAGTTGGATTCAAAATCCCCGCAATCGCCGTCGAAAGCCGCTCCCAACGCGACGTCTGCGTAGCAAGCTGCTTCTTTCCGGTCGCGGTAATGCGATAGACGCGCGTGCGCTGCTTGTTCTCCGACTTTTTCCACTCCGCGGCAATCCAGCCCTGCCGTTCGAGGCGATGCAATGCCGGATAGAGCGACCCCGTGTCCACTTGCAACACTTCGCCGGAATTGGCGCGAATCGCCTGGCTGATCGCGTAACCGTGCTGCGGGCCCCATTGCAGCGTGCGCAGGATCAGCAGGTCCAGCGTCCCTTGCAGGATTTCAATTCGGTTTTCGTAGCGCTCCGCTTTGGCCATGTAGTCTTTCTACTCCCTGGCTGTAGGTTGTCTACTCCCTCCCTGCATTTGACGCGCCATTTTGCGGTGCGTTTAGGAATCGGCCATAGTTCATAGCTTTACGGCGCTTTGGGCTGGAGCGTGTGGGTGACGGCAGTGTCCGCTTTTGGAACCACGGGCCGCTCCCGCCGGACACCGGTTGGACGGTCCTGGCAGCCCGACCGCCACCCCCGCAACGACAAGAGTAGAGTGAGGAGCGGTTGCGTCACCGCGAACGATTATGGTACACTTGTGTACGCAGATGTACAGGAGCATTTCTATGGGCGCCGTCAAGGTCGGTATTCGTGAGTTTCGCGAAAACCTCGCGAACTATCTCCTCGAGTCGGAATCACCGCTGGCCATCACCCGCCACGGCGACACCATCGGCTATTACATTCCGGCGCGCCGCAAGCGCACGGACGCGGAAAAAGCAGCTCTCCGCGAAGCATCTGCTCGACTCCAGAAGATGCTAGCGGAGGAGGGTCTCTCAGAGGACGAGATCCTAGAGGACTTCAAGAAGTGGCGCGCCGGTGGCCGAAAATGACGCGCCAAAAGGCTTGGTGCTGGACGCAAACATCCTTCTGCGCGCGGTCTTTGGCTCTCGAGTTCCGCATCTATTGGAAACCTACGAGGATGTCGTTCGCTTCTGCAGTCCTGATATGTGCTTTCAGGACGCCCGCAAGTACATACCTAGAGTCGCAGAGCGGCGTCGACGTGATCCGGACCTCGCTCTCTCTGTTCTAGAACAAATCTCCCAAGTCGTTGAGGTAGTGGATCCTTAGGGCGCCGCGTCGAGGACGACCACCGGCTGGTAGGTGCGCGGCACGGTGGCCTGTGCGATGGCCAGCAGCTTGCCTTCCTGGCTGAAGACGCGCAGGCGCGGCAGCGGACGCGCGTCACCGGAATCCAGTTCGGCGGTGGCGCCTTGCGCGGCCACCGACTGCCCCGGCCGAATCTGCGCCAGCGTCACCGTGAATTTCGCGCCATGGCGCACGCGGTGCTCGACCGCCGGCAGCACCGTTGCGCTGGGAATCTCCGGCAGCAGCCGTTCCAGCGGCAGCACATATTCACTGAGCCGTCCGGCTCGCGCAGCCTCTTCGAGTTCATCCAGGTCCGCGGCCTGATCCAGTGTGAACTCCCCCACCGCCGTGCGCACGATTTCCGCCAAATGCGCCCCCGCGCCGTGCCGCTGGCCGAGATCATGCACCAGCGACCGGATGTAAGTTCCCGCCCCGCACTCCACCGTGAAGCGCGCCAGCGACCCTTGCACTTCGGTAAGGCGAAACTCGTATACTTCGACGGCGACCGCTTTCAAATCCACCGGCTTTTTCTTGCGTGCCAGTTCGTGCGCCGGCCGCCCGCCAATCTTTTTGGCGGAGAATGGCGGCGGCATCTGTTCGATGCGTCCGGTGAATTGCGCAACCAGCGGCTCAAGCTGCTCGCGCGTGATGCTGGGCGCGGAATCCGGCGCCAGCGGCTCGCCCTCGGCATCGTAGGTGTCCGTGGCGAAGCCGAAGCGCGCCGTGCATGTGTAGCGCTTGCGCCGGCCGCCGTAGAACTGCGCCAGCCGTGTGGCTCGCCCCAGCAGCAGCACGAGCACGCCGGTGGCCAGCGGGTCCAGCGTGCCGAGATGCCCAATCTGGCGGAAGCCCAGCAGCCGCCGCGCATTTGCCACCACGTCGTGCGACGTCAGGCCCTGCGGCTTGTTGATAACGAGCGCGCCGTCCATCGCCGCCGGCTGTAATTTCTTGCCCATTGGAACTAACCCAGCACTCAGAAATCAGAACTCAGAAAGGCTCGTTGACATGCTGGCGTCGTTGGCGCGATTGGAGTGGAAAATTCCCCGTTATCCCGCATCGCGGGATTCGTCCCTGCTCGCGCCCCCGCCAAGCCGGGGGCCGCAAAGCAAAACTCACTTCAGAATCACAGCCATTGGCGCCGGCGCAAAGGACGTCATCAGAGCCAACTCAGACCCAGCCCCGTGCGTTCCTGTTCTGAGTTCTGCGTTCTGAGTTCTGAGTTCTGAGTTCAGACTCAACTGTCCGCCTTCTTCGTGGCGCGCAGCAACTTCTCGATGCGCTCGCCATATTCCTGCGAATGATCGAGCACAAACAGAATCTCCGGCGCGCGCCGCAACCGCAGCCGCTCCACCAACTCGTGGCGCACGTAGCCCTTCGCCGCCTCCAGCCCCTTCAGCGTGGACTCCTGCTCCTCTTCGCTGCCCAGCACGCTGACGTACACGCGCGCCTGCTTCATGTCCGGCGACACGCGCACCTCCGTCACCACCACGGAAACCGCGATGCGCGGGTCCTTCAGCTCGCCCGCCAGCATCGCGCTGACTTCGTGGTGAATTTCCTCCGCGATGCGTTCGTGCCTGTGCCCTGCAACCGTCATTTTCCCCGACGCCCCCCTGTGGAGTGCGGCGGCTTGCCGCCGTTCTCCCCGCGCGAGGCTTGCCTCGCGCCCTCCGTCGATTGTCTTCAGGCAGCCAAATTGCCCCGCCCTTGCGCAAGCCGGAGCAGCGCGAAAGCGCCCTACAGGAACTCCATCTGGTGGCTCACGAGGCTGCGCTCCAGAATGCGCTCAGCTTCCGCCAGCGCGTGCTGCAGCGACTCCTCCAGATGCTTCTCATCGCCGGAGAGCGTAACCACGCCCACCACCGACCGCTGCCACAATTGCTGATGATCCAACTCCGCCACCGCCACATTGAAGCGCGCGCGCAGCCGGTCCTTCAGGCTGCGGATCACCTGGCGCTTGTCTTTCAGCGATTGCGCGTCAGGAATGTGAATTTCGAGGGTTAGCAGCCCGATGGGCATAGCGGCAACTTAGAACGCAGAACTCAGAACGCAGAACGCAGAACCCAAATGGCAACCTGTCATTCCGAGCCCCGACGAAGTCGGGGCGAGGAATCTGCACTTTCTCATGCAATCAGGGAAATGCAGATTCGCTCTGCTCGGGAATGACGGCCATAGACGACAACGGACCCGTTTGTTGGAAACTGGATTCAACAAGCTGCCAAGGTTCCCAGTTCTGAGTTCTGAGTTCTGAGTTCTGAGTTACGCCGTGGCTTCCGCCGCCGCGACCTTCTGCACCGCGAAGCACTCGAGCACGTCGCCCACCTTCACGTCGTTGAAGTTGGAAACGCCGATGCCGCACTCGAAGCCCGCGCGCACTTCGCTGGCATCATCTTTGAAGCGCTTGAGCGAGCTCACGCGCCCGGTGTAGGTGATCACGCCGTCGCGCACCACCCGGATTTCCGCGTCGCGCTTGATAATCCCGTCCAGCACATAACATCCGGCAATCGTGCCCACGCCTTTGATGCGGAACGTGTCGCGCACTTCGGCGCGTCCCAGTTGCGTCTCCTTGAACACCGGCTCCAGCATCCCCACCAGCGCCTTCTTCATCTCGTCTTGCAACTCATAAATGATGGTATGCGGGCGGATCTCCACGCCCTCCTGGTGCGCCAATTCCGCCGCCTTGCGCTCCGGCCGCACGTTGAACGCGATGATGATCGCACCCGAAGCCGATGCCAGCAGCACATCGGTTTCCGCCACCGCGCCTACGCTGGCGTGCAGGATCTTCAGCTTCACCTGTTCGGTGGAGAGCTTGGGAAGCATTTCGCTCAAGACTTCCACCGAGCCTTGCACGTCGGCTTTGATCACGATGGGCAGCTCCTTCACCTCGCCCGTCTTGAGCTGCTCGTGCAACTGGTCCAGCGTAACCCGGCCCGCCGCTGAGCGCGCCGCCAGCGATGCCTCGCGCTGCTTGCTTTGCCGGTAATCCACAATGTGCCGCGCGCGCGCCTCGTCGGACACCTGGAAATTGTCGCCCGCTTCCGGCACGCCTTGCAGGCCCAGCACTTCAACCGGGGTGGACGGCCCCGCCGTCTTCACCGCATGACCCTTGTCGTCGAACATCGCGCGCACTTTGCCATACACCGCGCCGCAGATAAACACATCGCCCGTGTTGAGCGTGCCGTTCTGTACCAGCACCGTGGCCACCGGCCCGCGCCCGCGATCTACGCGCGACTCCAGCACCGTCCCGGTGGCCGGGGCATCCGGATTCGCTTTCAACTCCTTCAAGTCGGCCACCAGCAGCAGCATCTCCATCAGCCGGCCCAGATTCTTCTTCTCCTTCGCCGACACCTCCACCATGATCGTGTCGCCGCCCCATTCCTCGGGCATCAACGCCGCGCGGTCCGCAAGCTGGCGCTTTACACGCTCGGGCTGCGCGTCCGGTTTATCCACTTTGTTTACCGCGACCACGATGGGAACTTTCGCCGCCCGCGCGTGATCAATCGCTTCCTGCGTTTGCGGCATCACGCCATCGTCCGCCGCCACCACCAACACCACAATGTCGGTTACCTTGGCCCCGCGCGCCCGCATGCGCGTAAACGCCTGGTGCCCCGGCGTATCGATGAACACCACGCGCCGTCCGTCGCTGGCCTCGACTACAGACGCGCCGATGTGCTGCGTAATCCCGCCGGCCTCGCCTCCCGCCACGTCGGTTTCGCGCAGCGCATCCAGCAGGCTGGTCTTGCCGTGGTCTACGTGACCCATCACCGTCACCACCGGCGCCCGCGGCCGCAAATTCTCAGGCTTCTCGTCCTTGGCCACCTCCAGGATGGCCTGCTCCTCGAAGCTCACCACGCTGACCACCCCGCTAAACGCTTCCGCCAGCGACGTCGCCGTCTGCGTATCCAGCGCCTGATTGATGCTGGCGAATACGCCGCGGTCCAGCAGCGTCTTCAGCAATTCTTTCGTGCGCACATCCAGCTTCTCCGCCAGCTCACGCACCGTGATTCCTTCCGTGATGGTGATCTCGCGCGGCGCGCGCACCACCGGCGGCGGCATTTGCGCCACAGGCGCGGCGCGACGCCCGGTCATCCCGGGACGCGCGCGCACCGGATGCAGTTTGCGCTCGCCCTCTTCGAAGCGCTTATCAATATGATGGCGGCCGCGCGCAGGCTTGCGCTGAAAAATCGGCTTGCCCGGCTCCACCTTCGGCGGCGGCAGCGGCGCCGACGATATCGGCGACCGCAGCGACGGCCTGGCCGGCGCTCCGGGCCTCGCACTGCCCGGCCTTTGGCCCTGCCGATAACCCCCGCCCGGCCGCATCGGAGGACGCGTGGGCAGCTTCGCGATGGGCTGGCCCGGTACCACGATTGGTTTCGGCGGCGGAGTCGGCATGCGCACCGGCCGTGCTGGGGGCGCAGCAGGCTTGGTTGCGGCAGATGCAGGCGCGGCAGGACGCGCCGCTGGCCGAGCACCCGGAGGTGGCGCGGTGGGCTGGGCCGGCTTCGCCGCAGGCTGCGGTGTCGGCGCCGCAGGCTTGGCCGCGGCGGGGGCTGCTTCCGCAGGCGCCGGCTTGGCTACCTCCGAAGGCGGCACCACTGCGGGCTTCACAGCGGGCGCTGCCGGCGGAGTTGGCGTCGCAATCGCGGGCGGTGGAGGAGCAGCCTTCGCCGCCTGCCGCTGCTTCTCTTTAGCCTCTTTGGCGGCGCGTTCGCGCGCAAGCGCCGCGCGTTCCGCTGCCTCTTCGGCCTCAGCGGCAGCGTGGAAGTGCGCACGCACCTTTTCCGCCACTTCCACGTCCAGCGAACTCGAATGCGTCTTTTTCTCCGCAAGCCCCAATTCCGGCAGATACTCGAGGATCACTTTGGCTTTCACCTCGAGTTCTCGCGCCAGGTCGTTAATTCGGATTTGATTTGGCTTGCTCATCCTTGCTTCGGTTCTTCGTCTCCCGGCGTTTCTTCCGTCGTCGTCTCCTCTGTCGTCGTTTCTTCCGCCGGTGTTCCTTCCGCCCGCGCCATCGGCTCCTCGTCGGGGTGCATTTCCTCGGTTACGGGCTGCTCGATAGCATCCACGCGAGCTTTTTCCACCGCCTCTTCCACTTCGCCCTGAGCGAGAGGCGCCTGGGTCTCGGCCGGGGTCTCATCGGTGGCCGGCTCGCTCTGCGCTTTTTCCGTCGCGGCCATTTCCTCGGCAGCCTGTTGCGCCTCAACGCCCTGGAAGTACGTGGTCACCGCAAGCTGAATCTTCTCCACCATCTTCTCGCCGATCCCCGGGATTTCAGTGAGCTGCTCCGGCGTCATGTCCGCCAGGCGCTCGATGGAAGTGACGCCGTGCTCCGACAGTTTCTCCAGCGTTTTCGGGCCTAAGCCCGCGAGTTGCTCGAGCGGCGTCGTGGGGGCAGTCAGCGCGGCCATCTGCTCTTCGATTTCGCGGCGCTTTTCTTCCTCGCTCTTGATATCGATATTCCAGCCGATCAGCTTGCTGGCCAGCCGCACGTTCTGGCCCTTTTTGCCGATGGCCAGCGAGAGCTGCGTATCCTCGACAATCACTTCCAGCCGCTTCTCTTCCGGATCCACGATCTGCACGCGCGTCACTTTCGCCGGGCTTAGCGCCTTCTGCGCGAAAGAAACCGTCTCTTCGTTGTAAGGGATGATGTCGATCTTCTCCCCGCGCAGCTCGCGGATGATCGATTGCACCCGCATGCCCTTCATCCCCACGCACGCGCCCACGGGGTCCACATCTTTGTCGCGGCTTTCCACCGCAATCTTGGTGCGCTCGCCGGCCTCGCGCGCCGCCGCCCGGATTTGCACCGTGCCGTCGTAAATCTCAGGCACTTCCATTTCGAACAGCCGCTGCACCATCATCGGGTGCGCCCGCGACACGATCACCTGCGGCCCCTTGGCCGCTTTCTCCACCGCGCAGATCACTACGCGCAGCCGGTCGCCCAGGTTGTACGACTCCAGCCGCGATTGCTCCCGCCGCGGCATCCGCGCTTCCGTGCGCCCGAGGTCCACGATCACGTCCGGCCCTTCTACGCGCTTCACGATCACGTTCACCAATTCACCCACGCGGGTGTGGTACTCGTTGTAGATGGTTTCGCGCTCCGCCTCGCGCACCTTCTGCATGATCACTTGCTTGGCGGTTTGCGCCGCGATGCGCCCCAGCACCTCGGTCGGCTTAATGAACAGATACTCTCCGCCCACCTCCGCCGCAGGGTTGTGTTTGCGCGCGTCGGCCAAGGCCAGCTCGCGCGTGGGATCAGCCACTTCGTCCACCACGGCGCGCACCGCGAACACGTCGATCTTGCCGGTATCCGGGTTGTACTTCGCGCGCAAGTCTTCTTCCGTCTTGTAGAATTTGCGCGCCGCCACCACCATCGCGTCTTCGATGGCTGCCACGATCACCGCCGGCTCTACGTGCTTTTCCCGGCTGATCTGCTCGATTGTCGAGTACGAAAGCCCTTCCATCGCGATCCCCTAAACTCCACCGCTATCTGCTCACTCCTCAAGAACGCAACAACGAAAGCAAAAGAGAAACCATCGCTATGGCGCACCGGCCGCAGGAGCCTGAACTCTTTTCTCTTTTCTCTTTTCCTCTTTTGCGCTGCGTCCCGACTCTCGCGTCGTGAGTTCTGCGTTCTGCGTTCTGAGTTCTGCGTTCTGAGTTTCTAAAACTCCACCACCAGATGCGCCTTGCGAATCAACTCCAGCGGCAGCGCTACCATGCGATCCTTGAGCGCCACTTGCACCGCGCCGTCCGCGTAGCCCGCCAGCCGCCCCTCAAAAAACTTCTGGTTCTCCACCGGCTCATTCAGCGTGATGCGCGCCAGCCGCCCGGCAAACCGCTCGAAATCTTCCGGCTTCGCCAGCTTGCGGTCCAGGCCCGGCGAACTCACCTCCAGGGTGTACCGCGCCGCGCCCGGAATCAAATCCTCGACATCGAGGATCACACTCAACTGCTGGCTCACCGCTTCACACTCGCGGTGGCTGATGCCGCCCTGCGCCGCCGGCTGCTGATGACCCTGGCCCGTCAACAAAGTATCCCCGGCTTCTACAGGCTGCCAGGGCCGGTCAATGGACACACGCAGAAACCGCTCGCGGCCCACCTTCCACTCCACATCCACCACCTCGACGCCCTCGGATCGCGCCACCCGCTCCGCGGCTTCTCGTATCTTCTGTAAATCCATCGTTTTACGAAATGGCACGGCTGCGCGAGAGCACACCGCCGATGCAACCTCGCCTCGTACCCCAAGCCGAATGCGCCACAATCTTTTGCGCCAACAAAAAAGTGGGCTCGCGCCCACTCAATCCTTCGACCCTGACTGAGGCAAGGCTCAGTATAGTCCCCTGCTAGTTTGATTGCAAGGGCAACCTTGCCAGTCGCGCATTACGCAAAAACGAACCTCCCCGTCGCGCGGCGACGGGGAGGCGAGCAGCTTCGCTCGTGATCCCGGCTGTGGCTTGCAGTTACTTCCCGGGCGGACGCGGACGCGTCTGTCCCGGCTGGGCCGGCGGCGGTTTGGTCTGGCCGGGTTGCGTGGCCGCGGCGCCGCTGGCAGGATTGGCCGCATCGTACGCCTTGATGATGTCCTGCGTGATATCCACCGACGGGTTCCAGTACGGCACCTGCTGCGTGGAAACGTCGATGATCAGGCTGAAGCCGCCTTCCTTGGCGTAGCGATCCACCACCGCATTCATTTTCATGAGGATGCGCTCGCCCAACTCGTTGCGCGCGTAGGTGACGTCCTCTTCCAATTGCTGCTGCAACCGGGTGCCGGTGCGCGTCCAGATTTCGATTTGCCGCGAGAGCCGCGCCCGTTCTTCCTGCGCAAGCTTCTCCCCGCCGTCCTGGAGCTGCTTCTGCGCGTCCTGAATCTGTTTTTGCAGGTTCTGCAGCTCGGTCTGCTGCGGCG
>JBOGNS010000424.1:0-4626 GCA_050747305.1 Candidatus Acidiferrales bacterium
TTCCTCACCGCGCTTCGCGCGGTTCGGAATGACATTTGAGGTTCTGCCGCAAGTGCCAAAAATCTATGAGCCAACACAATCGAAAATCGGAAATTGAAAAGCGAAAACCGGTCCTCCCACCTTTTTCGGTTTTCACGTGACCTCTAATGACGACCGATGCGAAAAAACTCCGCATAGGCATCCTCTTCGGCGGGCGCTCCGGCGAGCACGAAGTGTCGCTGGTGTCGGCGGCATCGGTGATTCGCGCGCTGGATCCGGAGAAGTACGAAGCGATACCCATCGGGATCGGCAAAGATGGGCGATGGATGGCCGGCGCGGGCGCGCAGAAGATGCTCGGCGCGGGCGCCTCCGCCTCCGGCGGACTGCCGGAAGTATTGCGTACGGGCCAGCGGGTGATGCTGCCGGCCGATCCGTCGGCAGCGGCGCTGGTGCCACTGAACGAAACCGCGGGCGGTAGCCGCAGCTCTGCATTGACTGTGGATGTGGTGTTTCCTGTTCTGCACGGCACGTTCGGTGAAGATGGCACGGTGCAAGGGCTGCTCGACCTGGCCGGGCTGCCGTACGTCGGCGCCGGCGTGCTGGGGTCGGCGGTGGGCATGGACAAGGAAGTGCAAAAGCGGCTGTGCGAGCAGGCGGGGCTGCCGGTGGCTGATTACCTGTGCGTACGGCGCGCGGATTGGGAGCGGCAGCGCGCGAAGGTACTGAAGGCGGTCGAGAAGAAGTTTCGTTTCCCGGTGTTCGTTAAGCCGGCGACGCTGGGCTCGTCGGTGGGCATGACCAAAGCGCACAATCGCCGCGAGCTGCCCGGCGCGCTGGATACGGCCGCGGAATTCGCGCAGAAAATTCTCGTCGAGCGCGCGGTGAACGGGCGCGAGATCGAAGTCTCGGTGCTCGGCAACGACGACCCCAAAGCGTCCGTGCCCGGCGAAATCGTGCCGCACCGCGAGTTTTACGATTACGCCGCCAAATACCTGGAAGAAGGTACGCGGCTGGAAATTCCGGCGAAGCTCAAGAAAAGTGAAGTGCGCAAGTTCCAGCAGCTCGCCATCCGCGTGTTTCAGGTGACAGAATGCGCCGGCATGGCGCGGGTGGATTTTTTTCTCGAGCGGCGCACCGGAAAAATCTACGTCAACGAAATCAACACCATCCCCGGCTTCACCTCCATCAGCATGTATCCCAAATTGTGGGAAGCCAGCGGCATTTCGTATCGCGAATTGATTGACCGCCTCATCCAGCTCGCGCTCGCTGCGCATGCCGAGAAGGCCCGCACCAAATACTCCATCGAATTACCCGCCGGCGCAGGCGGCGCCCTTGAAGGCTAATGTTCTCTGAGGTCGAGACGTTGGTCGGAGCGCACAAACACGTGGAACAACTCCGATTGCTGGAGATGCTTTGCTTGCGGCTCATGACGTTCGTGCGGCCCACAACTGGCGGGACATCAGACCACCGCCAGTTCATGTGCCCCTGTGTTAAATCACGCGGCAGTCCGACGGGTGCTCCGCCCGATGCACGTTTTATTAGGCATGATTCTATTTTTTCGAGAGAATTTCTTTTGCGACCCTACGGACCGTTTCGTCCGGATCGGTATCTGCCGCATCCTTAATAGTGGAGAAGAAGGAGCTCTTCAGGTCACCGGAAAGCAAGCGTAATGCGCGAATTCGCATTTGCGGTGAGGGGTGTCGCTTGACAATCCGGGCCAGGGCTTTTAGTCCGTCGTCTCTCCCAAGTTCAGCGACGAGTTGGATTGCAACTCGCGCCTCTCGGAAGGGGCTTGTCCACACATGCTCTTCGAGAATCGCAAGCGACTTTGCGCCAAAGTCTCGGATCTTCTTTCGGTCGGTGTCAGTAAGTAAAGGAGGCATTTCCACGTAATAAGGTACCCCTTCGGCAGTCCTTCCCGTGCCTTTATTCACCGTATCCCGAATCACAGAATCGATCGTTGCGCGCAACTCGTCCTCTGTCGATTGGCCTTGTGAGGACTGCGGGGTTATGGAGCCGAAAGCTCTGAACGGCGTTCCCGATAGAACCACGCCAAACAGGGTCAACCATAAGAAGAATCCGAGTAACATTGTCCCAGGCATCGCGTAGCCTCCGCTCAGTTTACCGTTCCAAACGTGTACGTACCTCCTGGAACGACCTGGATTCGTTGACCCAGCGCACACTCACGGCGAGTTGTAGCGGTTGTTATGTTATATCTGACGGTCCCCGTACTTGCCGGGACAGCTATGTTGAAGGTTTGGACTACAGTCACACACATTTCCCGCCGGGACCGGTGGTCCAAAACAGCTGCCTACGGGCGTATCCAAGAAGCGCCCGGAGGAATCAGTTGTCTGAGGGAGTCGCAAAAGGCAAGAAGCCTGGGAAAGCCTCATTCCCATCCAACGTGATGTTCTCTTGTGGCTTCATTCCGGCGACCTGAATAGGGTTATTAGCCTGATCTCGAACTTCGTAACGAACGTCAGAAAAGCGTCCGGCGGTTCCGGGCGAACAAACTTCATTGCTGGTTGTCACGGACACTTCCCCAAAAGTTGAAGGGACCTGGACGAAGAAATTGACGCTGTTGCTCGGTTGGCCGCCGGCCTTCACGGTGACGCTGTGGTTTCCCCCGGGTGCATTTGGCGCGATCACAAAGTTGGCTTGAATCTGAGTGTTACTGGCCGAAGTGACATTCGCGGTGATTCCCGTGCCGGCCTGCACGCTTGGGCTGGCCCCAAACCCTCGACCGCTTATTGTGACCGCCGTCGTATTTCCAATGAGTCCGCGTCCGGGAGCTATGGAGGTAATTACGGGCCTGACGTTGACCTGCGCAGTGCCGAAGGCAGGTGTGGGGTTGGGCTGACACTCGCCGACCGGCTCGCCGTCGGCGGTGAACTCTCCGGTCTGCACAAATTCACTGGTTTCAGCCGGTCGAGAGACAGTAACCACGGTGCTTCCACCCGATTGAAAAAAAAATGTTTCCCTGACCATCCGGGATGGCGACGGCCGGATTGAAGGTTCCCCAGGTGACGCCGTTAGGGCCGCTAGGAGGGAGGAGGTCCTGGTCGATGAATCCAGAGCACCCTTCACTGAACATCCAAACATTCACCGATTCGTTGTCGCCCGCATCGCCTTCCACAGGGTTGTCAGTGATGACCAGCCACACATTGATGGGGCTGCACAAGCACGTCGAACAACTGCGATTGCTGGAGATGCTCTGCCTGCGGCTCATGACGTTCGTGCGGCCCACAATTGGCGGGCCATCGAACCACCGCCAGTTGATATGGCCTTGCGTCAGGTCGGACGGCAGCTTTTCCCCGTGTACGTCGGGCGTCTGCTCGTCCCGCAACTTGCCAATGTCAATCGCCACCGTCTCGCCGGCTGGCACTTCTCTCAGTTCCAACTTGTACTTCCCGCCCGCATGCTGGATATACGCCGAAACCAGCGCTTCTTTGTCGCCCGTATTTTTGATGTACGTAACAGAGCGATAGTCGCCTGTCAGTAGGAAGGGATTGTTGCCGCCCACGTGCTCTTCCGGGCCAATGCTGCGCAGCGGGGTTTCGACGACCATGCCGCCATCCTCCACGCTGAACCATTGCGCAATCAGGTCGCCGGGCTTCCCAGTATGCGGGGATCGTGATGCCGATAGGGGCATCACCTTGCGGCGCCGCGCTGCGCGGAACCTCGATCATGCGCGATTCTCCGGCTTCCAACGAAATGCTCGCCAGGGTCAATTTTACCTGGCCTCTCTGGAGAATGGCTTCGGCCGTAAGCGGCGCTTGCGAAATGTTGCGCAGGAGCAAGCGGCCCTGGAATCTCATTCCGCTGTCCCATGACCACCGCCCGCGCCAAGCAGCACACCTGCCCCTTCGAACTTGGCTGCCGCCAGGGTGGCCGGATCGGTGAACGGAACGCTGTAGGACAAGCCTTCGGAAGGATCGAGAACGAAGCCCTGCGCGAAGATGGCTCCGCCTTGGCCACCGTGGCGGATGGATATGCCGCCAACGCGCCGCTTCTCCCGCTTGGACGCACCGCGAACGTTCAGAAAGCGGGCCTGATGAGGCGCCAAGGGCACGATGCGCTCCTCCAGCAGGCCTCCGTCTGCTCCCGTCACGCTGACATGGGCATTCAGCGAATGATCCGTGATGTTGAGGACAGCAACGGTGACCCGCGCGTCCCGCCCTGGCGCGAACCACACCGCTTCAAGCTGTGAGGACTTGAATTCCAGGCCGGAGTGCAGCACGGCCTCTATAACCTGGCTCTTTTCATCATGCACCGAGGAAAGAATAGCGCCGAGGCCGAACGGAACGCTCTCAAATTGCAGCCTTAGCGAGCCCCGCTGATAATCCTTGCCCAAGGGCACAATCCACTCCCTGAAATCCACGCGCCGGTGCTCGTGCGCCGCCAACGGGACAAACGGCAGGGGGATGCCGGCCCCGTCGAGCGAATAGACGGTCGGCGCGACCGTGATGGGGTCTCGCGTGGTATTGTTCAGCAGCAGCGTCGTCTGCCATCGCGGGCCGAGCGTATCGTAAGCCGCGTAGATTGAACGCCGGGCAGTCCCCGGCAGCGCTTCTTCTTGTTGCGGAGTGACCGGCCAGGATACCAATGGCAGGGCACTAACTACGAGCAGGGCAAGCAGCAGAAACG
>JBOGNS010000425.1:0-9004 GCA_050747305.1 Candidatus Acidiferrales bacterium
GCTCGGCTCCGTCCCGCGGTGGTAGCGCGCCACCAAGGCAGTGCGGAGCATGTCTGCCGCGGTCCAGCCCAGCGGCGGAGGAAATTCGCGAATCAGCCGGTAGCTGGCCTTGTGATGCCCGCGATGGCCTTCTGCGCGGCCAATGTTGCCGAGCTGGGCGCCGGCGCGCGCGATGCGCCGCGCTACGGCGTGGTCGAATACGCTGTTCACGGATGCTTCCGCCATGCCGTCAAAAAGCTGCGCAGCAAGGTCGCTGAGCCGTCGCGCGCGACGCACATCCGGATCGAGTAACGAAGCCCACGCGCGCAGCTTGGCCATGGCCGCATTTTCCAATTCCGCGCCCTGCGGCAGCTTCGCGCGCCAGCGCTCCCACAGCGCGCCGTTGCCGCGCGTAAGCGCGCGATATTCGGCCACACGCTTAGCGCGCGCCTGCTGCATGGTTGCGCGCCAGCGCTTGCGGGCTGCGGCATCGTACACCGCGCCCGCCGCGCGCACCTTCGTGAGGAGCACGTCGAGGTCGTGGACCTCGCCGAGCAGGTCCTGCACGCGCTTGAGCTCCGCGCCGATTTCCTCGTGCAGCGCGGGCAGGAAATTTTCCACCGAGTAGCGGAATCTCTTCACGCCGATGCGCAGCTTGTGCAGCGCGGCCTGGCTGCGGCTGCGCGCGGCGCGACGGTGCAGCGTCCAGGCCTCGTTCCAGCGCTCCAGCGCGATGTGGCGAAAGGCCAGCCCGCCGGGCGGGATGCGCCGCGAGTGTCCCGGTAGCACGCGCGCCCACTGCTTCCATTGCGCGCGGTCGAAACGCTTGAGGGCGCGTCCAGCGGTGGCCTTGGCTTCGCGCTCGCGAGCGGCGAGTACCTCGAGCATCTTTTCGCGCACGGGGTCATCGGCGGATGCCAACTGCCGCAGCCATCCCATCGCCACTTGCGTGTCGCGCAGCTCCCCCAACGGCTTGAAGAGTTTACTGGCCGCCTTGCGCATCGCTTTCCACGCGGGGTCAGGGTCAAGGTCCATGACGCCGTCGGCCAGCGACCGGCAGCGGCGCAGCGCCACGCGCAAGTCATGCACCGCATCGGCATCGAAGTCCTTGCGCAACACGCGTGCCGCCTCTTTCGGCACGCGCGCCATCCAATAAGCAAGCCCGCTCTCGCCTCTGCTCGCTTTCCGGGGATGGCTCTGAGGTTTCATGGCTATGACTCGGCGCCGCGCGCCGATTCCAAGTAAGAGTCTCTGCGGCGAGTCCACACTTATCACGCATCACTCGCCGCTGGTCACTGAGGCTGGTGCCGGAGGAGGGGGTCGAACCCACACGTCCTGTAAAGGACACGAGATTTTGAGTCTCGCGCGTCTGCCAGTTCCGCCACTCCGGCGCAGTGCGTGACTAAAAATAGCATGTTCGTACGAGTTCACTCAAGCCGCGCCGACAGGCGGAACGTTGGCAATAACCCGCCCTTGTTGGCAAATTGAGGGACGGGCGGGCTGCTGGACGCCTATGGCGTGATGGTTCCTGCTCGGAGCTTGCGAGTGGCGGCAGCCTTTCTTGCCGCTGCGCGCCTCATTCTTGTTCGCGCGGCTTTGATGCCTGCTGCGCGCCGCTTGCGAGTCCGTGCGGCCTCCTGTCCGGCGGTCATTCCGGCCCATGGAGTCCTCCTCATTTGCGCGAGTTAGCCTTCCCCATCAAAGTTTCGGGATGGACGATGGCGCGCGAGACCCGCCCGCGTCCGATGACGTGCGGGCCGGAGCGCGCTTCCACCTCATACACCAGGAAGCGCCCGTCGATGCGCTCCAGCCGGGCCCACGCCTGCACCGTAGCGCCCTCGGGCACCGCCTTCAAGTGATCGACCTCGATGCGCGTGCCCACGGTAATCGCGCCGGGCGGCAATTTGTCTTGCACGGCCTTGGCCGCCGCCACCTCCATCATGCCGATCATGGCCGGCGTGGAAAGCACCGCCGGCAGCACGCCGCGAAAGTGCGCAATGGTCCATTCGCGCGGCACTACTTTTTCTACCGTGGCCTCCAGCCCGGGCGTGATTTCAGGAGGAATGGCAGCCGTCGCGGTCATGATGCTGGCTCACCGGTACGCGCCGCGGGCGCCGGGATCACGCTGCTGGCGAGGATTTCGCCCAGCGTGGTCCCCAGTTGCGCCCACAGCCGTCGCTTCAGGTCCGAGTAACCCTGCGCGCCGCTAAAGAGGTCGCGCATCAGCACGCGAAATGTTTTGCTGCGATGCGCAAACTGAATCATCCGCGCCGGCACCGCCCCGCAGAGGAAGCTGCCGCGATAAAAGCGTCGTGCGATGCGCGCGCCAATTTCCAGATCCGCAGCGAACTCGGCGCGCACTCGCTGTGGATACTCCAGCGGTTTTCCGGCCAGCAGCGATTGCGCCAGCAAGTCCCCGGAGCGCATGGCGTAGTAGAGGCCCTCGCCGGTCAGCGGGTCAACCCACGCCGCAGCGTCGCCCGCCAGCGCCCAGTTACGGCCGGCCACACGCCGGCTGCGCAGCGTGGCAGCGCGAGGCGAAGGGAGCACGTGGCTGTAAAATCGCCCGCCGGCGCAATCGATGTGCTCGTCGCGCAAGAACTCCGCCAGGTGCGCCTTCAGCCCGGCGCTGGAGTTCTGCGACATCTTGCCGCAGATTCCCACCGAGAGATGGTCGTGCCGCGGGAACGACCACAAGTAACCTTCGAACTGCGGCAGGAACTTTACCTTCAGCACGTCTGATGGCAACGGCAGAAAGTAACCGACGGTAATTTCCAGGTCTTCCGGCTCGAGCGGCGACGAGCCGGCCAGCAACGCGTTGCGCGCCCCGGCGGCAATCACTGCGAAGTCGCCTTCGTGCGTACCCTGCGCGGTTCGCACGCGCGCGCGTCGTCCGCCTGTGTCAAGCCGAGTGACCCGCGCGCGGACCACCGTGCAGCCCGCCGCAGTTGCGCGGTCCAGCAGCAGCCCGTTGAGGATGGCGCGGGAATAAATCACGATGGGCCGGTCGAGGCCGAAGGCCGTGCGATGGCCGCCGCTGGAAATCATCTCTACCCGGCGAACAATTTTCTTCGGGTGCGGGCCGTCGAGCAGGAAGGGATACGCTGCAATCGCTTTGTGAGTGAGGCCGCCGCCGCACGGCTTTTCCCACGCCAGGTGCTCGTCGAAAATTGTGACTCGCAGGCCCGCGGTCGCCAGCCGCTCGCCGCACAGCGCGCCCGCGGGACCTCCGCCCACGATGAGAGTGTCACGCATCGGCGGAAATGCTTGCGCTACGACGCGGGCAGGCACGGGGGCCTGCCCCTACTGAAGCGGAAACACCGCAGCGATGTACCACGCCGCGAGTATAGCACTGAAGACTGCGGCCGCTGCGACCGAGCCGGAGCGACGGCGAATGGCGTCAGCGCCCAGCCGCTGCGCGATGGAGAACAGCGCGAGATAAACGGCGAGCAACGGAATCAACACCTGGTTGCTGCGCAGCGCAAGGAAGGCCAGGAGCATCACGACCCAAATCAGCGCGCGCAAGGCCAGTGCGCGAAACATGCGACGCCATGCCGCGCCTTTCCCGGCCAGCGGCACGCCCAGCGCCCATTCTTCTGCTACCGCATACGGCATCAACGCCAGCAGCAGGAATGGGAAGCGCATCCACCGCGCCGCGTTCATCCACACGTCGGTGCTTTGCCAATCGAGGATTGCGCTCCCGGCGAGCAATGCAGCGAAGCCAAGAGCGGTAGCTGCCACCACTGCTGCCGCAGCAAATGATCGCCGCGTCTGCCCGGTTTCCGCTTCCATGCGCGCAGCCTTCCAAAGCCCGGCGATGCCGAGCACTCCCACGATGAGCAGAAACGAGGCGAAGTAGTCGCCGCCAAACAGCCGAAGCGAGCGCAGCGGAACCCAAAATTTAAGCACGACTGCGGCGATCAGCGACGCCGCAAGCCAGATGAGGTAGGTCAGTCTGCTCGCCCGCACGCTGGTCGAAGCAACGCCGCGGCTACCGCTTGCGCTCGCTGCGCGAGCCGTTAGCGTGGCCGCAGCGGGGAACGTGAGCATCAGCCCGAGCAGCGCGAAGATGTAAGCCACTGGCGCCGGCGGAACCATCTTGACCCCGCGGCCATCGAGCGCGCGCCGCACCCAATTCGCTGACTCAAGTCCTACCTCGACATCCACGAGCAAGCTGGTGTGCGTAGTCCGCGGCACGTCGCTCAGCCGCAATGCGCGGCGCTCGTGAAACGCGGCATCCGAATCATCATTACCGCCGGCTCTCGTGACCCATGCCGCGGCGGAGCGGCGAATGGGGAAGGGGTCGAGCGATGCGATGAAGACCAAGAGATTGCCGGGCAGGCGTTGCGGCAAGCGATACGGAGTCGCGCTGTCCCACGGCCCCGGCACCGACGTGAGCGGCGCAGGCGAAATCGCCACGGTCGCGCCCGCATCGTAGCGGTCGGCGAGGCGAATGGCGATGCCTGCGCCGGTGGAATGCCCGATGATTGCCAGGCGCTCCAGTTGCACATCGCCTCGCTCGACCAGCGCGCCCACGAACTCCGCTGCACACCGCTCCGCGCGCTCGAAGGAGAACGCCTCCGCGCTGTCGCCGTGGCCGGGCATGTCTACAGTCAACGTCTTGCGCAAATGCGCGCCCATCATCCACCTCGCGACGGGTGTCATCAGTTTGCGGTTGGCCGCCAGGCCGTGAAAAATGATTGCCGTTCCGCTCTGCGTCGCTGGAGCATGCTCGTACTCCGTGAAGTGAACGCGGCAGGAGCCAGTGTCGAGTACGCCTTTGGCAACTTGGTGCGGCGATCGCGGCGCGAGAAGAAGCGCGCCCGCGAGCAGCGCCAGCCCGTTACCCGCTGCGATGGTTTCCCAGCGCTTCACGGGCGCCTCGCAGCGGCGTGGTAAAATAGCTTTTCACCCTGTCGGACAGTGACCCTCACACAGGTTTCTGTCTGGCGGGGATAGGTGTATTTGTGCAGGGAACCGCGAACGCGATGGGACGAGTGGTGGCACAAGACGAGTTGATTCTCCACGTGGCGGAGCTCAAACGCAACGGGCGCCGGGTGGTTTTCACCAACGGCTGCTTCGATTTGCTGCATCCCGGTCACGTGCGCTCGCTCGAACAGGCGCGCAGCCTCGGCGATGTGCTGGTGGTCGCGCTGAATAGCGACACAAGTGTGCGCGGCAACAAAGGCGCTGGACGGCCCGTGGTGCCGCAGGACGAGCGCGCAGAGCTTCTGGCAGCGCTGGCAGCGGTGGATTACGTCGCGATCTTTGATGACGCGACGCCGCGCGATCTAATTTCCCGCGTGCAGCCCGATGTGCTGGTGAAAGGCACAGATTGGGATGCCGGCGAAATCGTCGGGCGCGAGGAAGTAGAGACTGCCGGCGGGCAAGTGGTGCAGCTACCACTTGAGCCCGGCTATTCGACGTCAGAGATCATCGAGCGCATCCGCAACCTGCCTGAAACGAAATGATCCTTCCCCAAGTCGCAGAGCTGCTGAGCCGGGTGGGACGCCACGCGGCGGTGGAGGCGTCGCTCGACGCCGTGCGCCGTGGTGTGCGCGAAGTGCGTTTCACCGGCCTCAACGATACGGCCAAAGCATTGTACGCCGCGCATCTCGCATCGGCGCTGGAGCGGCCCGTGGTGCTGGTGACTGACTCGACGCGACGCGCGGAGGCGCTGGCCGCGCCGTTGCGTTACTTCCATCGCGCGCTCACCGGCAAGCCCGACGCATCCGTCGCAATCCTCCCCGCGCTTGACGTGCTGCCGCATCAGGAGCGCTCGCCACACGCCGAGATCAGCGAAGCGCGCGCCGCCGCGTTGTGGCGCTTTGCCGGCGGCCAGGCAACGGTGCTGATTGCGCCCATTGCGGCCGCTGCCATGCGGCTGCACGAGGCCGAGTTCTATCGCCAGCTTGCCGTGCGCATCGAGCGCGGCGCCGACGTAGCCCTGGACCACGTCACCGCGCAACTCGCCGCCATCGGCTACGAGCGTCATGAACTCGTCGAAATGCCCGGCCAATTCTCCGTGCGCGGCGGGATTCTCGACGTGTACCCGGTGGAAGCCGCGCGCCCGGTGCGCGCCGAGCTGTTCGGCGACACCGTCGAGTCGTTGCGCGAATTCGACCCCGCCACGCAGCGCTCCGTGCAGCCCGTGGAACGCGCCACCATCGCGCCGCTCACCGAGTTGCCGCGCAGCGCGGAGTTGCTGCGGCGGGCCTATGCCGAAGCCAAAGGAGAAGGCCACGACGAAGACGAGCTGCGCTGGGCGGGCGCATTCCCCGGATGGGAATTCGTGGCGTGGCGTTTGACGCAGCCCTTGCACACCGTGCTGGACCTCGCCGCTCGTCCGGTGGTGCTGCTGGAGGAGCCGTCGGCGCTGGATGAAGGTCTGCGCGCGTTGTGGACGAAGCTGCGCGCGGCTGACCACGATGGCGAGTCGGAATCAGCGACATCGCCCGACGCAGGTGCGCACGCGTACTTCCAGACTGCCGACGAGTGGCGCGCAAGTATCGCGCGGCACTCGCGAGTGGAACTGGAGCAGCTTGGCCTGGATCGCGATGGGGATACTCAGCCCTCGGCAGTGGCAAGGGGCGCAGCGAGCAGCGCCCCTACGTTTGCGCTGGTGACGCAGCCGACGACGCGGTACCACGGCAACGTGGCGGCTTTCATGGCCGAAGTGCGTGGCCGTGTAAAAGAGTTGGAACAAACGCTGGTGGCCGCGGCCAGCACCGGCGAACTCGAGCGGCTTGCCGATCTCTGCCACGAATACGAAATCCCTTATCAACTGGGCGAGCGCGATGCGTCGGCAACGCTGGCGCGCCTGGCGGATGACGCCAGCGCCGGCAGCGTTCCCGCGGTCACGCTGGTGAAGGCGCCGCTGGCCCAAGGTGTGGTTTTCCCCGAGTTGCGAATAACGCTGTACGGCAACGGCGACTTGTTCGAAACGCTGCCCGCGCCGGAACGGCTGCGCCGCCGGCCCAAGACAGCCGCATTCTCGAGCGACCTTTCCGATTTGCATTCCGGCGACTACGTGGTGCATGTGGATCACGGCATCGGGCAGTTCGAGGGCCTGCGGCAGCTTGAAACCGACGGCGCGCCCGGTGAGTTCATGCTGCTGCGCTACGCCGACGATGCGCGCCTGTACCTGCCACTGGCGCGGGTGGATTTGGTGCAGAAATATCGCACGCTGGGCGATGCGGCGCCCTCGCTGGACAAGCTCGGCGGCACCGCGTGGGAAACGCGCAAGAAGCGCGTCAAGAAATCGGTCGCGGACATGGCCGAAAAGCTGCTCCGGCTTTATGCCGAACGCAAGACCGTTACCGGCCACGCTTTTGCCGGAGATGTGCCGTGGCAGCGCGAATTCGAGGACTCTTTCGACTTCGAGGAAACCGCCGACCAACTCCGCGCCATCGAAGACACCAAGCGCGACATGGAAAAAGCCACGCCTATGGATCGCTTGCTGTGTGGCGACGTCGGTTACGGCAAGACGGAAGTGGCCATGCGCGCCGCTTTCAAGGTCGTTTGCGAATCGAAGCAAGTCGCGGTGCTCGCGCCCACCACCGTCCTCGTCTTCCAGCACTACGAAACGTTTCGCCGCCGCTTCGCAGCCTTTCCCGTGCGCATTGAAATGCTCAGCCGCTTTCGCAGCACGCGCGAGCAGAAAGACGTGCTCGCAGCACTCGAAGCGGGTAAGGTGGACGTGGTCATCGGCACCCACCGGCTGCTCTCCAAAGATGTCCGCTTCCAAGACCTGGGGCTGCTGGTGGTGGATGAAGAGCAGCGCTTCGGCGTGGCGCACAAGGAGCGGATCAAGGAGATGCGCCGCAACGTGGACGTGCTCACGATGACCGCCACACCCATCCCACGCACGCTGCATATGTCGCTGGTGGGGTTGCGCGACATGTCGGTGATCGAGACGCCGCCCAAAGACCGCCTTGCTATTCAGACTGTCGTCGCCCCGTTCAGCGAAAAGCTGGTGCAGCAGGCCATCGAAACCGAGCTGGGCCGCGACGGGCAGGTCTACTTTGTGCACAATCGCGTGGCTTCGATCTATTCCATGGCCGCGCTCATGCAGCGGCTGGCGCCCAGCGCGCGCATCGTGGTCGGACACGGACAGATGAACGAAAAGGAACTCGAGCGCGCCATGATGCAGTTTGTGCGCGGCGAAGCGGATGTGCTGGTGTCCACCACCATTATCGAGAATGGCCTGGACATCCCGCGCTGCAACACCATCTTCATCAATCGCGCCGACCGCTACGGCCTCTCCGAACTGTATCAGTTGCGCGGGCGCGTGGGCCGCTCCAACCTGCACGCCTACGCCTATCTGCTCGTGCCGCAAGATGCGCCGCTCAGCGCGCTGGCCCGCCGCCGGCTCGCCGCGTTGAAAGAGTTCACCGAGCTCGGCGCCGGCTTCCGCATCGCGGCGCTCGATCTCGAGTTGCGCGGGGCCGGCAACATGCTGGGCGCGCAGCAGCACGGGCACATCAACGCTATCGGCTTTGATTTGTACTGCCAGATGATGGAGCGCGCGGTAGCCGAACTGAAGGGCGAAGCGCCGCGTATGCCGGAGCTGCGCGTCACGCTCAATCTCGGACTCGATATTCGCATCCCGCCTGATTACATCCCGAGCGAGAATCTCCGGCTGCGCACGTATAAGCGGATCGCCGGTGTTGCCACCGCGGGCGAGCGCGACGAGGTGATGCGCGAACTCGCTGACCGCTTCGGTCCGCCGCCCGTCGCCGTAGGCAACCTGCTGGACTACGCCGTGCTCAAAGCCGAGTGTGAGAAGTTGCAGGTGGCGTCGGTGGACCGGCGTGGCGCGCAGTTGGCGATGAAGTTTCATCCCGAAACCGCAGTGCAGCCGGACCGGCTCGTGGGGCTGGTGCGGCGCAACGAAGGCATGAAGCTCGATCCCGGCGGCACGCTGTGGTTCGCGCGGAATAAGAAGCAGGCTGGGGTCACCGAGGCCGTCAGAAACGTGTTGCTGCAACTACAAGCGTAGGGGTAAAATCATGACCATTATGAC
>JBOGNS010000426.1:0-7238 GCA_050747305.1 Candidatus Acidiferrales bacterium
ACTGTATGGCGTGCCGTGGTTCGTGGATACCGGAGTGCTTTATTACCGCAAAGACCTGCTGGAAAAGTACGGTTTCGCGCCGCCGCAAACCTATGCGGAGTTGGTGACGGCAGCGCGGCACATCCTCCGGCAGGAAAATAATCCACGGCTCTCCGGTTTTGTGTGGCAGGGCATGCAGTATGAGGGGTTGGTGTGCGCGGCGCTGGAATTCATCCGCGGGAACGGCGGCGACGTGCTGGACGAAGCGGGCCGGCCGGCGCTCACCGAGCCGGCGACGCTGGAGGCGGTGCGCTTCATGCGTCGTCTGGTGACGGAATACAACGTGACGCCGCCGCTGGTGACCACGCTCAACGAAGAAACGACGCGGCACATCTTTCAGAGCGGGCGCGCCATCTTCATGCGCAACTGGCCGTACGTGCGGCCGCTGCTGGAGCGCGACGGGTCGGCGGTGGCAGGCCGCGTGGGCATGATGGCGGTTCCGCACTTCACCGGCGGCGCAAGCGTACCCACGATGGGCGGTTTTCACCTCGGCATCAACCGCAACTCACCGCACCGGGCCGAGGCGGTGAAATTCCTCCGCTTCATGCTGCGGTACGAATCGCAGAAGCGCATTTTGCTGCGCGTGGGTGTGCTGGCGGCGCATCGCGAACTGTATCGCGACCCGGAAGTGCTGGCGGCGATGCCGCAACTGCGCGAGTTGCTGCCGTCGCTGGAGCGCGTGCAGCCGCGTCCGGTGACGCCGTACTACCTGATGATTTCGCAGATCCTTCAGCCGGAGCTGAGCGCGGCGGTCGCAGGCATTCGCACCCCGGAGGAGGCGATGGAATCGGCGCGCAAGCAGATTGCGCATCTGCTCGATGCGGGACTGCAGAACGCAGAACTCAGAACGCAGAACGCAATCAAACAGACACCCGGTCGGCCGGCGGAGGCGCGGTGAGCGCTGCGCGGGAGAGGCTGGCGCGTTACGGTCTGGTGGCGCCGATGGTGTTCTACGCCGCGGCCATCGCCATCGTGCCCATCTTCTTTACGCTGTGGCTGAGCTTCCGGCGGCAGATGCCGATCTTCGATATTTCCCAATTCAACGGGCTGGAGAATTACCGCTTCCTGGCGGAAGACCCGCGCTTCTGGAACGCGCTCGGGAACACGGCGTATTTCGTGGTGGCGGCGGTGGGGCTGGAGCTGGCGCTGGGGCTGGGGTTCGCGATGCTGCTGCACCGCTCGTTCCCGGGGCGAGGAGTGGCGCGGGCGCTGGTGCTGGTACCGTGGGCGGTGCCGACAGTGGTAGCGGCGCGCTTTTGGGAGTGGATCTTCAACGCGGATTTCGGCGTGCTGAATTATCTGCTGGGAGTGCGCATCAACTGGCTGGGGGATCCGTTCTGGGCGATGCACGCGGCAATCGTGGCGGACGTGTGGAAGTCCACCCCGTTTGTGGTGCTGCTGCTGCTGGCGGGGTTGCAGGTGATTCCCGAAGATTTGTACCGCGCAGCGCGGGTGGATGGTGCGAATGCGTGGCAGGCGTTCCGTCACGTGACGCTGCCGCTGCTGCGGCCGGTGATTTTTCTGGTGCTGCTGTTTCGCTCGATGGATGCGGCGCGAGTGTTTGACTTGATTTTCGTGCTGACCGGCGGCGGGCCGGCGAATGAGACGGAGACGCTGGTGGTGTACAGCTACAAATTGATGTACCGCACGCTGCAATTCGGTTACGGCTCGACGGTGGCGGTGGCGACGTTTGTGTGCATCTTCGGGATGAGCATGGTGTACGTGGTGCAGTTGCGGAAGGCGTGGCTCATAAGAACTTAGAACTCAGAACGCAGAACGCAGAACTCTGAAGCCGGAGGTCTGAAGTCGGACGGCGGAGCACGGATGAGCACGAGCAGAATTGCCGGGATGCTGGCGGGAATTGGGCTGCTGGGGCTGATGTTGAGTTTCGTGCTGGGGCCGTTTGTGTGGCAGGTGATCACGGCACTGAAGCCGGCGGGGCAACTGGCGCAGTTGCCGCCGCTGCTGCCGGAGCCGGTAACCTGGGGCAACTTCGCGGCCGTGCTGCGCGCCGGGGAATTTCTGCGCGCGGGCGTGAACAGCGTGGTGGTGGCGGTGTTCACGGTGCTGCTGGCATTTGCGCTGGGCGTGCCCGCATCGTATGCGCTGGCCAAGCTGCCGATTGTGGGGCGCAACCCGCTGCTGGCGACGCTGCTGTGCCTATCCATGTTTCCGGCGATTGCCAATGTGGCGCCACTGTACCTGCTGTTTGTGAAGCTGGGCATCCGCGACAACGTAATGGCGGTGGTGCTGTCGCATTCGGTGTTTGCGCTGCCGTTCACGATTTGGACGCTGACGAGCTTCTTTCAGGAGATACCGGATGACTTGTACCGCGCGGCGCGGGTGGATGGCTGCTCGCATCTGGGGATTCTGCGGCACGTGGTGCTGCCGCTGGCGGCGCCGGGGCTGCTGAGCGTCGGGTTGCTGGTGCTGATTTTTTCGTGGAACGAGTTTCTCTACGCATTCACGCTGACGGCCACCGAGCGTTCGCGCACGCTGCCGGTGGCGATTGCGCTCTTCCCCGGGCTGCATGAGATTCCGTGGGGGGAAATTGCCGCGGCGGCGGTGCTGGCTACGCTGCCGACCGTGGCGCTGATGCTGGTGTTTCAGCGGCGCATTGTGAGCGGGCTGACGGCGGGCGCGGTGAAGGGGTAGGACAGAATGGTAAAAGTAAAAAGTAAAAAGGCAAAAGTTTGGACTTGAAGCTGAAAAATTTGCGGAAGGTGTTTGGGGAGCGGGTGGCAGCGGATATTCCGGAGCTGGAGATTCGCGCGGGAGAATTTTTCACGTTTGTGGGGCCCAGCGGGTGCGGCAAATCCACGACGCTGAACATGATCGCGGGACTGGAAGAGCCGAGCGGCGGAACGCTGCAACTGGGCGAACGGGTGCTGAACGATCTGCCACCACACCGGCGGGACATCGCGTTCGTATTTCAGACGTATGCGCTGTATCCGCACCGCACCGTGGCGGAGAATCTGGCGTTTCCGCTGGAGCTGGCGCGGGCGCCGCGCGTGGAGATTCGCAAGCGCGTGCAGGAAACAGCGGAGATGCTGGGCCTTACGCGGCTGCTGGAGAAGCGTCCGCGGCAGCTTTCCGGAGGCGAGCGGCAGCGCGTGGCGCTGGGCCGCGCGATTATTCGCAAGCCGCAGCTTTTCTTGTTCGATGAGCCGCTCTCGAATCTGGATGCGGTGCTGCGCGCGCAGATGCGGAAGGAGTTGAAGCGGCTGCACCAGCAACTCGGCACGACATTTATTTATGTAACGCACGACCAGGAGGAGGCGCTCTCGCTGAGCGATCGCATCGCGATCCTGCGCGACGGGCGCATCCAGCAGTGCGGGTCGCCTGGCGAATTGTACGACCGGCCAGCCAATGTGTTTGTCGCATCGTTCTTTGGCAGCCCTCCAATGAATCTGCTGGAGGGGCGAATTTCGTTCGAGGCGAACGAAGCCTGGGCGCTGGTTGCAAGCCGGCGAATCCGCGTCGGCAGGGCGCAGCCTCGGGGCATCCGAGCAACGATGCAGCATGGGGAAGTCGAAGAAGGAGATGATCGCATTGTCGTCGGCATCCGGCCGGAGCATATACGATTGAGTTGCGAAGCGGAGGACGGCGCACAGGCTGGAAAGCCTGTGCCACCGGAAGGATGGGCGATGCGCGTGACGCTGGTGGAGCCGCACGGCGGGCAGACTCACGTGGAACTGGAGGGCGACGGTCTGCGGCTGACGGCAGTAGGTGGGCCAGATTCAAAGCCACAAGTCGGTGACACGGTTCACGCTGTGATCCCTAGCGAGCGGATGCATGTCTTCGTCGCCAGGACAGGCGTGCGTTGGCCGCGCAAGCAAGAGAATAGGCGGGACTAAAAGGGCTTCACTAGACGCCGCCGGGGATCTCCCGCTTGCCTACTATCATGTAACGAATGCCAAGCGCGTCCAGCCTGCGCGTGAAAATGAGGAAACGGCTAGCTTCTTGCATGGGCCAGCCAGTCGCGAACCGAGCGATGGACTTGCTCTTCCGTCCACTCGGGATGGTCCGCGCGCAACACAGCCGCCTTGAGCTCGCGCGCAGAATCGTAGAGACCCTCCGCCGCTTTGAGCTTCTGCTCAGCCGTCATGGCGCGAAGAATGGCTACGTATTCTTTTGCCATAGATGCTACATCGCATTGTAACGCAGAGCATCGAGAAATACTGCGAGGCGGTTAGTCGGCGGGGGCGGGAGTGACGACAGCGGGGCTGCCGAGGGTGACGAGCGGGGGGAGGGCGGGGCGCAGGCGCACGAGCACTTCCCTTTCACGAAGTGCTTGAACAGGCGATACATAATGCAATGACATACGCCGGGATTCAAGTTACAGCGGTCGAGCGGGCAGAGAAAAGCGGTCAGCGGCAGTTTTTCGGGCCGGCTGGAAGCCGGTTAGCCGCCGCTGGGATTGTTGCCGCCGGAAGGCGCTGCGCGTAGTTTTCGTTCTGCGCTCTCGCGGATGTTTTGCCGGCCCTGATCGTTGAGGGAGCGGTCGGTTTCGAGTTTTTCGAGAGCTTTGCGGGCGTATTCCTTGGCGAGATCGATCTTGCCGGCGTCGAGGTAGGCGTCGCCGAGGCTGTCGTACACATTGGCGGAATCAGGATAGGCGGTGACGTTCATTTGGAACAGGTGCAGCGCCTCTTCCACCTGCCCGCCTTGCAGGCGGCCGTAGCCCAGCGCGTTCATCTCTGCTTCGGGAAAGAGAATCACGCTGGGATCCTTCTTCTTCGCTTCGTCAAAGATTTTGTGCGCGCGAGCGGCGCCACCGTGCTCCTCCAGCAATTTCCAGAAGGCAGCGGAAGGGCCGAGCGGTGCGCGGGCCGCGGCGGAAGCAGAGGTGCGTTGCACGGGCGAGCGGCGGAGGTGGAGATCGAACCAGTCGATGAGGGCGGGCTCGAGTCCCTTTTCAACGGCGAACATGTCCGTGCCGTGGCCGGCCGCCTGATATTCGAGGAATTTGTTTTGCGGGTTGCCGGAGAAGCCCATCAGCCAGCGCATGGAGGCAACAATGCCGCCATCATCGCGGCTGGCGGCCATTAACAGCGGCATCCAAGTGGCGTATTCGAGATAGTCGCGATCCTGGTTGCTGGCGCCGGCGCCGCCGGAGAGTAGTGCAATAGTTTTTACGTTGGAATGGCGGCGCGCGAATTGAATGGATTGTCCGGCGCCACAGCTTGCACCGGCGGCGGCGATGAATTCGCGGCTGACACCGGGTTGTTGCAGAAGGTGGTCGAAGGCGACGTCGATATCGGCGGGCCAGAGTTCGTTCACCCAGCGCCGCCGCTCCTGCGCAGTGATGTTGGCGATGCGTTCGCCGCCGCTTTCGCCGTAGCCGCGGTAGTCGAGAGTCATCACGTGGAAGCCCTTGGCGGCAAGCTGGGTGGCAAGATTCGCCCACGCGGTCCGGTCGCGGTCGCACTGATGCAACAGCATGATGCCCGGGCCGGGCTTGGCCGCGGCGTAGTAAGTGGCTTTGAGCTTGACGCCGTCTTGCGCCGTGAGGTCGATGTCGCGCGGCCCCGATGCATCGGGCCGCGGTGCGTTTTGTGAGGCGGCAGTGACGGCGAGTGCGGAGCAGGCGCTGAGTGCGAGCAGGCAGAAAAGTGCATGGCGCAATCTCATTGTGGTTCCTCCGGGACTCATTGAGTTTGACGCGATGCAATGACGGAGGAAAGCAGGTAGGACGGACCTCCCGGTCAGTCCTTATCTTGCTGCCATCCCGAGCCGGATCATGGAACCAGCCGACTACGATGACCCAAACACCGCGCGGTAGAATCGCGACCCGAATGAAACACCAAGATGACGCAGAGGCGCAGACGGGACAAACAGCCAAAGCGGACGGACCGGCAAAGCGGACAGACCGGGAGGTCTGTCCTACGGCTTAGCGCGCTTGGGCGCGCTGGCGCATCTGCAACATGGTTTCGAGGTCGGCGAGCGAGCTTGGCTGGCTGTGAACGCCGACCAGCTTTTCGACGGGCAGCCCGGATTTCTTCAGCCACTCGGCGAAGTGGACGGTGGTGTCGTTGGCGGGATTGAGTCTGCCATCGGGCGGGCGGTTCATCAGGTCACCCTGGAAGAGAATTTTCTCCTGCGGCAGCCAGGCGACGAGCATTTCTTCAGCGTGGGGGCCGGGGCCGATGTCGAGCAAGTGGAGAGTGCGACGGCCGTCGGTGAAAATGGCGCGCTTGTTTTCGATGAAGTCGGCGGAAGCGCCGCGACGGCCGCTGCGCGCGTAGGCGTCGGGCTGAATGGTGAAGGGCGCGCGGATCACACCGCGCAGGAAGGGCGCATTGCCGGGAGTGGTCACCACCGTGATTCCTTCCGCGATGTAGGCGCGGATGCCGCCGGAGTGGTCGTCGTGATGGTGGGTGATGGCGACGAAGCGGATGGGCTTGTTGGGGACGGTTTCGCGAATCAAGCGCAGCGCGGTGCGGGAGATGTCTTCGTTGAGCGGCGCTTCGACCACGCCAATGTAGTCTCGGAATTCGACGAACAGCACACGGTAGCCTCCGCCGCCTAACCCCTCGATCAGGAAAATGCCGTCGGCGCTCCTGCCGGGGCCGCGGTGGCGAATTCGCTCGGGGAATCAAAGATGCCCGCGGGAAGCGCGTTCACGGCATGCGCGGAGTAGGTCACATCCTGCACGAGCACACCGCCGAACTTCTGCACTTGGCCGGTCGGTAGTTGGATGCCGCCGATGGATTGGTAGCCGGTGTAGGTCGTCTCGGAGACCACGTCGCCAAACAAAGGATCGGTGGCCAGAAACTCGTACTTCGCGAGCAGATTGGTATGCGCATCAAAATGCAGCGTGATGACGACACCATTGGGGGTGGCGAAGCTGATGAGGTTGTGCTGCTTGCCGTCGTTGAGGGCTTCGCCGGCCCAGCGCAAGGTGGCAGCGCGGTCCAGCGCCGACTTCAGCATGTATTGCGGAATGCGGCGCAGGATGCCGTCGTTGAATGCGGCGACGTTTTGGAGCGGCGAGAACTGCCGGCGCAGCAGATTGTAGTTGGTTCCTTCCTGCTCGGTGACAATCCAGCGATTCGAAAAATCGAAGCCGCCGGGGAAGGAGCTGGTGCGCTCCCACATCAGCCGATTGCGCTGGAAATCGGCGGCGACAGCGCCGGTGAATGGCGTGGAAACCGGAGGGCCGTCGGCGCGCGGGCTTTGATTGCGGTGATACTGCT
>JBOGNS010000427.1:0-7293 GCA_050747305.1 Candidatus Acidiferrales bacterium
ATGTTAATCAGCGTTCATCTGTGTTCATCTGTGGCCAAACATCTTGGTGACGGATGCGAAGGAGAGGCGAGATGAATCTCACGCGGCGCGTATTTCTTAAGGGCAGCGGAGTGGCCATGCTCGGCTACAGCGCCATGCCGTCGTTCCTGATGCGCGCAGTGGCGGCCACGCCCTCGGGCGGCAAGCGCATTCTGGTGGTGCTGTTCCAGCGCGGCGCGTCTGATGGGCTGAACACCGTGATTCCGTACACCGAGCCGAACTACTACCGTTTGCGCCCGTCCATCGCGATTCCCAAGCCGCGCCGCGGCAGCACCGAGACGGCGCTCGATCTCGACGGCTCCTTCGCTCTGCATCCCAGCCTCGAGCCGCTGCTGCCGCTCTTTCAGCAACGCCAGCTTGCCATCGTTCACGCCACCGGCTCGCCCGATAGCACTCGCTCGCATTTCGACGCGCAGGATTACATGGAGTCCGGCACGCCCGGCGTGAAGAGCACCGAGGACGGCTGGCTCAACCGCCACCTGCAAATCATCGAGGAGCCGCAAGCCACGCCCTTCCGCGCCGTCGCCATGGGACAGAGCTTGCCGCGCGCGCTGCAAGGCCAAGCCTCGGCCCTGGCGCTCTCGGACATCAGCCAGTTTCAGGTGTTGTCTCCTTCGCCGGCCGCGGCGGGCGGCTTTGAAGCAATCTATGCCCAGACCGTGGATCACGCACTGCGCGGCACCGGCCAGGAAACCTTCGAAGCCATCGACATGCTGCGCAAGAACGACCCGCGCCGTTTTCGCCCCGAAAATGGCGCGCAGTATCCGCGCAACCGCTTCGGACAAAGCCTGATGCAAGTGGCGCAGATGATCAAAGCCGATGTCGGCGTAGAAGTCGCATTCGTCGATAGCCAGGGCTGGGATCACCACACCAATGAAGGCGCGGTGCAAGGGCAGCTTGCTAATCTGCTGCGCGACCTTGGGCAGGGGCTGGCGGCGTTCCATCGCGACATGGGCGCGCGCATGGACGACATCACGCTGGTCACTATGAGCGAGTTCGGCCGCACCGCGCACGAAAACGGAAACCGCGGCACCGATCACGGCCACGCCAACTGCATGTTTGTGCTCGGCGGCGGCGTCGCCGGCGGAAAGGTGTACGGCCGCTGGCCCGGCCTCGAGCGCGAGCAGCTCTACGAAAGCCGCGACCTCGCCCTCACCACCGACTTCCGCGCCGTACTCAGCGAAATCATCGAGCGCCGACTCGACAATCGCGATATCGCCGCCGTCTTCCCCGGCTTCGCCCACGACCGCAGCAATTATCTCGGCCTTGTCACGGCGTAAGCGGTCAGCTTTCAGCCATCGAAACATTCCACTTGACATTGACGCAGAGTACTTTATTATGTAAAGGCCGACGGAGATCTTCTTGCCCTTGCGCCAATCCGCCGCTCCCTCGATGCGCCGCCTCGCCAGGCGGCGTTGGCCTGTCGTCCTGCTTGGAGTGGCGGCCACTCTTGCTGTGGTTGCCTTCAGCCAGTGGCGCGCCGCAATCAAGAGAAACCGCTCGGTCCCCGATGAGCCGTTCCGCATCGCCGGCAACCTCTACTACGTCGGCGCGACAGGCATCACCGCATTCCTGCTTACCGGGCCAGACGGCCACGTATTGATCGACGGCGGCCATCCCGAAACCGCCGCGCTCATCATCGCCAGCATCGCCAAGCTCGGCTTCGACATTCGCGACGTCAAAGTGTTGCTCAACTCGCACGCGCACTCCGACCATGCGGGCGGACTGGCGGAGCTGCAAAAGGCGTCCGGCGCCGAACTGTGGATCAGCGAAGGCGATGCCGATGTGATCGCGGCCGGCGGCGCCGGTGACCTCAGCCTGGGGCCTTTCAGGCATCTCGGGTTTCTCGGGATCGGCAGGTTCCCCGCGGCGCGTGTCGACCACCGGTTCAAAGACGGCGCGATGATCCGCCTCGGGCCGATCGAGCTCACCGCGCATATCACCGCCGGCCACACACCCGGCTGCACCTCGTGGTCGTTCCCGGTCCGCGACGGCGACCGCGAGCTGCGTGCCGTCAGCATCTGCAGCCTGACACTGTTTCCGTTCGTATCGCTGGTCCAGCCGGAGACCTATCCGGGAATCCGGTCCGACTTCGAGCGTAGCTTCAGAACGCTGCGGGGCCTGCCCGCGGACATCTTCCTGGCCTCCCACGCCGACTGGTTCAGCATGAAGCGCAAGCTGCAAGAACGCGCCAACGCTAAGGACCCGGTGAGTCCTTTCATCGACAGGGCGGGCTACGTGAACTTCATCGATAACGCTGAAAAAACCTTTCGAGACAAACTTGCGGAGAATAAAAAATGAAAAACACCAACACGTTGCTTCCTATATCGTTCCTGGTTACAGCCTTGCTTGCCGGCACGCCCGCTTACGCGCAGGAGCAGGACAAGACCGCCGAGATAGACAAGATCTTCAGTTGGGCTACGCCGTCCACGCCCGGATGCGCAGTCGCCGCCTCGCAGCACGGAAAAGTGGTCGTGAACCGCGCTTACGGCTCGGCGGACCTCGAGCGCGACGTCCCGATCACTCCCAGCACGATCTTCGATGCCGGCTCGTTGCAGAAGCAGTTTGTCGCCGCGGCGGTCCTGCTTCTCGTCGAAGACCAGCGCCTTTCTCTTTCCGACGACGTTCGCAAGTATGTTCCCGAGCTGCCCGACACGGGTCACAAAATCACCGTAGACCATCTGCTCACCCATACCAGCGGAATTCGCGACTGGACCGGGCTTTTCATGTTGGTCGACGCAAAACCCGACGTTTTGACCCTGACCCTGCGCCAGCGCGGCCTGAATTTCGCGCCCGGTGAAGAATTTTCCTATGCGACCAGCGGATTTGTACTGGCCAAAGAGATCGTCGCGCGCGTGAGCGGAATGTCGTTCGCCGAATTCGCCCGCCAACGCCTGTTCGAGCCGCTCGGGATGAAATCGAGCTCTTACAGCGTTGATATGCGTAACATCGTCAAGAACCGTGCCCAGGCTTACGAGAGGACGCAGAGCGGCCGCTGGAAATTGGCCATGATGATCGACAATGAGCGCGGTGGCGGCGGTATCCTCACCACATCGGCCGACCTCGTGATCTGGAACGACGCTCTTGCCAACAATCGCCTCGGGGCCTTCGTCAGCGAAAAGATTCAGGAACCGGCAAGGCTAAGCAATGGCAGAAAGCTCAGCTATGCCCGTGGCCTGTTCCTCGATAACCGCCCACCACGGGTGGTGTGGCATTCTGGCAGCGCGGAGGGGTACAAATCATTTCTGGTGCGCTGGCCCGAGCAAAGCATCAGCATCGCCATCACGTGCAATTCGGGCGATGGCACCGACCGAGGGGACTTCGCGAGCCGCATCTTCGGTCTGCTCGCGCCTGCTATTGTCGCATCCAGGCAAGCGCCCGCCCCACCGCCGGTAGCCGTGGAGGGCGTCGACGTGGCTACGCTCGACCTGAACAGCAGAGCAGGACTCTTCTTCAACGAGCGCACCGGCCAGCCGCTGCGCCTCGCCGTGCAGAATGGCAGGTTGCGCGTCGCCAACGGTCCCCCACTCGTCGCGCAGAGCAAAGACCGTTTCTGCAATCTGCGTCCCTCACTTCAGTTCATGTCCGATGACGAGTTTGAATTGCATTTCATCTCGCAAGACCAAATCGAGATAAAGTCCATGGAAGGTCAAACCACACGGTATCGCCGCGCCCAGCCTTATGCCCCCACCGAAGCCGACCTGCAGGCCTTTGCCGGCCGGTACAGGAACGATGAGGTTGGGACAGTCTTCGAGATCGTGCCCGCAAAAAGCGGCGTCATCATGCGCTTCGAAAGTTCGCCGGACAAGGCTTTGGAATTCAGGCCGGTCAATCGCGACACCTTCCAGTTCAGGCTGATGACGATGCGCTTCCAGCGGGACCCGTCCGACAAAGTGGTAGGCTACGACTACAGCAACCCGGTGATTCGCAACATGAAGTTCACAAGGCTGAGCGATCGCTGAGTGATAGCTGCAAAGCGTGGCTGAGCTGTTAGTCTCCATCCATTAGCGCGTTCAAATGCAAAGGAACGTAGTAATGAAGAAATGGCTGAGTGGCATTCGCCGGGATGGTAGTTCGCGTTGGCGATCGAGTAGCACAGCCACTCCTGGCTGTGAGCCTTGCGCACATTGGCTCACCGTCGACAGTGTTCCCGGGGAGAGCACTCCACGAGCCGGGCGAATCGAGTTTCAATCGATGAGGACAATTCCATAAGGACACGCTTGTCGTGACGGTGCTTGTGTGGGCTGCGCATGTCCGAAGCCTGCGGGTCCCCTTACACTTCTTTTCCGCTGCGAATGCGCATGCCGTAGAAGGAGCGGTACACAAAGAATAGCGAGACGACGAAGAAGGCAGCGGCGAGGATGTGCGTCAGGCCGGCATCGCCGCGGTCTTCAGTGAGCTTCACCGCCAGCTCGACGGCCAGCAGCCCGAAGAGCGTGGTGAACTTAATCACCGGGTTCAGCGCCACTGACGACGTATCTTTGAACGGGTCGCCTACCGTATCGCCCACCACCGTGGCGGCGTGTAGCTCGGTGCCTTTCTGCTTCAGCTCCACTTCGACAATTTTCTTCGCGTTGTCCCACGCCCCGCCGGCGTTGGCCATGAAGATCGCCTGATAAAGGCCGAACATAGCGATGGACATCAGGTAGCCGATAAAAAAGAACGGCTCAAGGAACGCATACGCCAGCGTGCCGAAGAACACCGCAATAAAAATATTCAGCATGCCTTTCTGCGCGTATTGCGTACAGATCTCCACCACTTTTTTGCTGTCGGCGACCGATGCTCTCTCTGTGCCTTCCAGCTTGATGTTGGCCTTGATGAATTCCACCGCCCGATACGCGCCGGTAGTGACGGCCTGCGTGGAAGCGCCGGTGAACCAATAAATCGTCGCGCCGCCGCTGATGAGCCCGAGGACAAATGGCGCGTGCAGCAACGAGAGTTTATCTACGTTTTCCGCCAGCCCGCTGGTAAGCGCCATGATGATGGAGAAAATCATCGTGGTAGCGCCCACCACCGCGGTGCCGATCAGCACCGGCTTGGCGGTGGCCTTGAACGTGTTGCCTGCCCCGTCGTTTTCTTCCAGCAACTCCTTCGCGCGCGAGAAGTTCACGTCCATGTCGAAGTCGCGCTTGATTTCCGCCCCGACGTTGGGAATCTGCTCAATCAGGGAAAGTTCATACACCGATTGCGCGTTGTCCGTCACCGGGCCGTAGGAATCCACCGCAATCGTCACCGGCCCCATGCCCAGAAAGCCGAAGGCTACCAAGCCGAACGCAAACACGGGCGCGGCCACCATCAGCTCGCCCAGCCCTTGTCCTGCGGCAGCGCCCATCTGGCTCACCAGGTAGCTTACGGACATCAATGCCACCATCGAAAGGCCGAGGTAGAACGCGGAAAAATTCCCAGAAACCAGGCCGGAAAGTATGCCCAGCGACGCGCCGCCCTCTTTCGCCGAGGCCACCACTTCCCGCACGTGGCGCGACTCGGTGGACGTAAACACCTTCACCAACTCCGGGATGATTGCGCCGGCCAGCGTGCCGCAGGAGATTATCGTCGCCAGCTTCCACCATTGCGTTGTGTCACCGTTCAGATCCGGAATGATCATCGAGGAGACAACGTAGGTGAACGCAATCGAAACCACCGACGTGATCCACACCAGCGACGTCAGCGGCGCTTCGAAGTTCATGCGGTCGGCGTTGCGGTATCTGGCTTTGGCGACGGCGCCGTTGATGAAGTAAGCCGCAGCGCTGGCTACCAGCATGATGATGCGCATCACGAAGATCCACACCAGCAACTGCACCTGAATGGTGCTCGCGGTGCTCGTGGCTTGCGCCAGCGCTTCGGGTGTGGCGGTCGCCATCGTCACGCCCGCCGGCAAGAAGTGCGACGGCAAAATCGCCAGCAGGATAAAGCTGATCAGCGCCACGCCGGTGACGCCGTAGGTTTCGAAGCCGTCAGCCGTGGGACCCACCGAGTCGCCGGCATTGTCGCCCACGCAGTCGGCAATCACGCCGGGGTTGCGCGCGTCATCTTCCTTGATCTTGAAGACGATCTTCATCAAGTCCGACCCGATGTCCGCAATCTTGGTGAAGATGCCGCCGGCGATGCGCAGCGCCGCCGCACCCAGCGATTCGCCGATGGCGAAGCCGATGAAGCACGGCCCGGCGTAATCCCCCGGCACGAACAACAGGATGAAAAGCATGATCAGCAGCTCGACGCTAATCAGCATCATGCCCACGCTCATCCCCGCTTCCAGCGGTATGCGATGAATCGGATACGGCTTGCCGCTCAGCCCCGCGAATGCGGTGCGCGAGTTGGCGAATGTGTTGACGCGGATACCGAACCACGCCACGCCGAAACTGCCGGCGATTCCCACCAGGCTGAAGATCAGGATGATGAAGACCCGATTCCACGGGAACTGCAGCAGCATGCCGAAGTACAGCACGATGATTACGGCGACAAACGCTTCCAGCAGCAACAGGAATTTACCCTGCGTGATCAGGTAGGTTTTGCAGGTCTCGTAGATCAGCTCGGAGATTTCGCGCATCGCGCGATGCACCGGCAGACTTTTCAGCCGCATGTAGATGACCAGCCCGAACCCCAGCCCAAAGACGCAGAAGAGGATGCCCGCCATCAGCAGCGTGCGCCCGTCGTAACCCATGAATTGCACCTGCGAGAGGTCAGGCAGTTTGAGCTCGGCTTCCGTAGCCGCGCTTACAGGGGCAGCCGACGCGAGAACCAGCGCCGCAAGAAGTCCGGCGAGCGCGATTCGTGCAATGAGGCGCGCCGGGAGCCGCCGGCTGGCAGGCCTCTGGTGCGCTGCGTCGTCGATTCCGTAAGGCATCTTCCCTCCGCCGTAAGCCCTGTCTGCTCAGTTAATTAGCGCGCCCGCCGGACACTTGCGGTTTCACCCGACCGGGCGCCTCATGCTCAGGGTTCTTACAGGTGTGATTTTATGCGATAGGCAAAGCGCGTATTCTACGGAGATTGCGGTTTCACGTCAACGCCGCTTCGTCATTCAAGCAACCGCGGATGAACGCAGATGAACGCAGATAAAGGTGACGGCCGCAACTTCCTGCGCGCAGAAGCTGCGGGCTGCCGAGCGTCTGCTAAGATAACGGCTTTTGCGCGAATCGAGTCACGCTCATGGGACTAGAACGAATCAAATTGCCGGAATGGCTCACCAGCCTGGTGGCTTCGATGGGCGGGCTGGGCCTCTTCACCGTGGCCTTCCTCGATTCCTCAATTCTCTCG
>JBOGNS010000428.1:0-1958 GCA_050747305.1 Candidatus Acidiferrales bacterium
CTACACCATGGGCGGCCTGTGGGTGGACTACAACCTGATGTCCACCATCCCCGGCCTGTTCGTGCTCGGCGAAGCCAATTTTTCCGATCATGGCGCCAACCGTCTCGGCGCCAGCGCCTTGATGCAGGGACTGGCCGACGGCTACTTTGTGATCCCCTACACGCTCGGCCACTACTTCGCCAGCACCAAACAAACTAAAGTCGCCACCGATCACGCCGCCTTCAAAGAAGCCGAAGCCGCGGTAGCCGCGCAGGTGAAAAAGCTGCTCAGCATCAATGGCAAGCGCTCGCCCGACTCCATTCATCGCGAGCTGGGGAAAGCGTTGTGGGAAGATTGCGGCATGGCCCGCACGGAAGCCAGCCTGCAACGCGCGCTGCGACAGATCCCGGCATTGCGCCAAGAATTTTGGCAGGACGTGCGCGTTCTTGGCGAAGGCGAGAACATCAACCAGTCGCTGGAAAAGGCCGGGCGTATTGCGGATTTCCTCGAACTGGGCGAGTTGATTTGCCTCGATGCGCTCGAGCGCCGCGAATCCTGCGGCGGCCACTTCCGCGAAGAGTTTCAAACCGCGGAAGGCGAAGCGCAGCGCGACGATGTGAATTTCTGCCACGTCGCCGCGTGGGAGTACACCGGCGAAGGCAGCAAGCCCGCGCGGCACGTCGAACCGCTGCAATTCGAAAGCGTGCAGTTGCAAACGCGCAGCTATAAATGAAAGGCAAAAGGAAAAGGTAAAAAGGCAAAAGGGAAAAGGGAAAAAGGGGAAGAAGGAAGGGATTTTCGGGCCGATGGCGGAAACAAACCCAGGAAAAACGTTCAACCTCACGTTGCGCATCTGGCGGCAGAAAGACCGCAACTCGCCGGGCAGGCTCGTCACTTATCCGGCGCAAGCCATCAGCCCGGATATGTCATTCCTCGAAATGCTCGACGTGGTGAACGAGCGCCTCATCGAGAAAGGTGAAGAGCCGATCGCTTTCGATCACGATTGCCGCGAAGGCATCTGCGGCCAGTGCGGCGTGGTGGTCAATGGCACCGCGCACGGCCCGCGCCGCGCCACCAGCACCTGCCAGCTCCACATGCGCAGCTTCCGCGACGGCGACACCATCACCATCGAGCCCTGGCAGGCGGCGAGTTTCCCCGTGATCAAGGATTTGATGGTCGACCGCAGCGCCTTTGATCGCATCATCGCTGCCGGCGGCTTCATCAGCACACCCACCGGCAATGCTCCCGATGGTAACGCCATCCTCGTGCCGAAGCGCAATTCCGACCTGGCCATGGACGCGGCGCAATGCATCGGCTGCGGCGCCTGCGTTGCGGCGTGTCCGAATGGATCGGCCATGCTTTTCGTCTCCGCGAAAATCTCGCACCTCGGCTTGCTGCCGCAAGGTCAGCCGGAGCGCCACGACCGCGTGCTGAAAATGGTCGCGAAGATGGACGACGAAGGCTTCGGCACGTGCACCAATCATGCCGAATGCGAGGCAGTCTGCCCGAAGGAAATTCGCATCGAATTTATCGCGCGCATGAACCGCGATTATCTGAAGGCGCTGTTCTTTTCGTAGCGCCGGCATTTTGCCGGCGAATTTCAATGCGCGCGAAACCGGGCAGGCGCGATAGACTTGCAAAGGTTCGCAGCCAAATGGGAACGGCAAGGGGGACTCATGCGACATCAGGCGGCGCTGGCGCTCGTGGCGCTCACGCTGGCAGGGGCAGCGCTGTTGACCGCTAGCGCGCAAAACACCGACATGGTGTCGGCCCGCGCGCGCCGCGTGCATCAGCGTGCCATCGTGGTGGATACGCACATCGACGTGCCCGCTACGCACTCGCGCGATGCCGACTACAACGTCGGCCTGCGCCACGACGAAGACCACGTGGACCTCCCGCGCATGCGCGAAGGCGGGCTCGACGCCGGCTTCTTCAGCATCTACATGCCCGCCACCGTCACCGGCCCCGAAGCGGTCAAG
>JBOGNS010000429.1:0-2890 GCA_050747305.1 Candidatus Acidiferrales bacterium
CGTTCACCCGCGCCATTAGGAACTCGCAGCAATCCATCCCTTTATGCGGCGCGCCGGAATCGTGCTGATGAGCGGGCTGCTGACTCTCGGGCTTTTGGCCATCGCGCGAGCAGCAGCCATCCGCGCAGCCGTCGCCATCCTGTTCGGCCACGCCCGCGACGTCAGCGCGCATCGCCCGTGTCTCAGCCAGGCAGCCGGCCACGCAACTCAGCCCGCCGAACCACAGCACGAGCGCCACAATTCCCCAGCGATAAGCCGTCGTCTTCACAAGTCTTTCAGTTAGACGCTACCCCCGCCTGTTTCCTTCTGTCAAGGTTGCCGCGGTATCCCGGTATCCGCGGTTCCCTCCGTGTTTCTGTACTGTACCACGAACGTTTCAGAATCTTTGCGGGCCACGACAAATTTCGAGCTTGTTCGCTTTCCTTTTTTCTTTTTTACTTTTGCCTTTTTCCTTTTGCCTTTTGCCTTGCACTCTGTGCCTTTGTGGCCCATTCCCCACCGTAACCTTTCGCGCCGCTCGCTGGTTTATCCTAGTGTAGGCACCGCGCGGAGACATGTTCTGAGCGCCCCTGGCCACGTACCGGACGAGCGTCTGCTCATCGAAGCGGCACAGGCCGATCCGCGCCGCTTTGCCGATTTGTACGAGTTGCACTTCGCGCGGGTGTACGCCTACGTCGCGCACCGCGTAGGCAATCGCGCTGAAGCCGAAGACCTCACCTCGGAAGTGTTCCAGCAGGCGCTGGCGAATATCCGGCGCTTCGAGTGGCGCGGCGCGCCCTTTGCCGCGTGGCTCTATCGCATTGCCGCCAACGCCATCGCCGACCGCTGGCGGCGCTCCGCGCGCGAGCAGGCCAGCGCGGTGCTCGATGGCGTGGAAGGCGCCAGTGATCCCGTGCTGGAAGAAGTCGAGCGCCGCCTGCGCCTCTTCCGCTTCGTGGACGACCTGCCGCCCGATCAGCAGCGCGTGGTTACGATGCGCTTCGCCGAAGACAAGAGCATCCGCGAAATTGCCCAGGCGCTGGGACGCAGCGAAGGCGCAGTCAAGCAATTGCAGTTTCGTGCGCTGGAGAATTTGCGCGCGCGCATGAGTGAAACCAATGGCTGAGCTGAACCGCATCGAACAACTCGACGCTGCCATTGAAGCGCTGCTCGCGCGGCCCGCCGCGCCGCGCGCCCCGGCGGCCCACGCCGACGCCGAGGTGGCTGTGCTTGCGCAGCTCGCTGCCGAACTGCGTCATCTGCCCAGTCCCGCCTTCCGCGCACGACTCGCATCCGATTTGCAAAGGATAGCACAAATGGCCAGCCCCGCAACAGCTCCATCGCCGCTTCCCCCGGTCGCGCCCTATTTGTCGGTCCGCGGCGCGGCCGCGGCCATCGAGTTTTACAGTAAGGCCTTCGGCGCCGTGGAAATCGGCCGCTTGAATCTGCCTGATGGCCGCATCGCCCATGCCGAAATCCTCATCGGCGGCGCCTCTGTCATGCTCGCCGACGAAATGCCCGAGTACGGCTTCCTCAGCCCGCAGACCATCGGCGGCTCACCGTTGAAGCTGCACCACTATTGCAGCGACGTGGATGCCGTCGTGCAGCGTGCTATCGCCGCCGGCGCCAAGCTCACCCGGCCCATCCAGGACGAGTTCTACGGCAACCGCGAGGGCCAGGTGGCCGATCCGTTCGGTTACAGCTGGATTGTTTCCACGCGGAAGGAGGAGCCGACTTGGGAGGAAGTCGAGCGCCGCTTCCGCGCCTTGATGGAGCAGCAGGCGGCCGCAGCGGCCGAGAAGGAGCCGCCAGAATCACGCAAAGGCATCCGCACCGTCACTCCTTACCTGGTGGTCGAGCGTCACGAAGAATTCCTCGCCTTCTTGAATCAAGCCTTCGAAGCCAAGGAACTGTTCCGCGCACCGGGCAGCGCGGGCGGCACGCACGTTGAGCTGCGCATTGGCGATACGAAGATCATGGCCGGCGGGGGACCGGGGATTCCCGGTTACCCCTCGGCGTTGCACCTCTACGTGCCTGACGCCGACGCCGTCTACCGCCGCGCCCTCGCCGCCGGCGCCACTTCCTTCTACGAGCCGACGGACCAGCCCTACGGCGACCGCGAAGCCGGCGTCCGCGATGGCTTCGGCAACTCCTGGTACATCGCCACGCACAAAGCCACCGGCCATCGCCCGCCGGGAATGCGCAGCGTTACGCCCACGCTGCACCCGCGCGGCGCCGATGCGCTCATGGACTGGATGCAGCGCGCGCTGGCCGCGGAAGAGCTGGACTGCACGCGCATGCCCGACGGCGCCGTCATGCACGCGCAGATGCGCGTCGGCGAATCGGTAGTCGAGCTCGGCGAGGCGCGCGGCGCCATCGAACCGACCACCGCCATGCTTCTGCTGGAAGTGGACAACGTGGATGCCTGGCACCGCCGCGCAGTCGAGGCCGGCGCAGTGAGCATCGAAGCGCCCGCCGACCAGCCCTATGGCGCGCGCCGCGCCGGCGTCAACGACGCCCATGGCAACGCGTGGTACTTCAGCGCGCCCTTGCCGGCGAGCGCTCGTTCCGAGCAAAGCCGCGCTGTCAGCCCGGCAAAGGAGACGCGGGCCACAGTCATCCCCTGCCTGCGCTATCAGGATGCGCCTGCGGCCATCGAGTGGCTCTGCCGCGTCTTCGGCTTCGAGAAGCACCTGGTGGTGCCCAATCCGGACGGAACCATCGCGCACGCGCAATTGAGCTTCGGCAATGGCATGATCATGCTCGGTTCGGTGCGGCCCGACGAGTTCGGTCAACTGTTGACCCAGCCCCGCGAGATCGGCGGCAGCGAAACGCAAACGCCCTACGTGATCGTCAGTGATCCCGATGCGATTTACGCCCGCGCCAAAGCCGCCGGCGCGGAAATTGTGAC
>JBOGNS010000430.1:0-5788 GCA_050747305.1 Candidatus Acidiferrales bacterium
GGTCGAAGGTCGGACATCTGATGATGCCTGACGGCTGACCTCGGACTTCCTTGGGGGGTTGTTTGTTCTGAGTTCTGAGTTCTGAGTTCTGAGTTCTGAGTTCTGAGTTCTGAGTTCTGAGTTCTGAGTTCTGAGTTCTGAGTTCTGAGTTCTGAGTTCTGAGTTCTGAGTTTGGTCTTCATTTCTTGAACCGCGATATACTGCCCTTCTTGCGATCGTGGGAGGGCTGCGCATGGACTTCGGCATCACACTCAAACCGGACTTATCGGTCGAGCGCATCGTTGGCCTCGCCAAGCAGGCGGAGGCTGCGGGGTTCAGCTACGGCTGGATGTTCGATTCGCACGTGCTCTGGAAGGAATGCTACCCGCTGCTGACGCTAATGGCCGCCAACACCCAGCGCATACGCCTCGGCCCGTGCGTCACCAATCCGGCGGTGCGCGACATCACCGTCACCTCCAGCCTTTTCGCGACGCTGCATCTCATCTCCGGCGGGCGCATGGAGCTGGGCATCGGCCGCGGCGATAGCTCGCGTCGCGTGCTTGGCAAGAAGCCCACCACGCTGGCGCAACTGCAAGAGTCCATCCATATCTTTAGGGAGCTCACCAACGGCCGCGAAGTCACGCTGGATGGCGTCGCAACGCGCTTCAACTGGACCAACCATGGCGCGCCGCGCGTGTGGGTTGCCGCCTACGGCCCTAAGGCGCTGCACCTCACCGGACGCATCGCCGACGGCGTGATCCTGCAATTCGCCGATCCAGATCTGATCGAATGGTGCATGGGCTTCGTCCGCGAAGGCGCGAAAGAAGCCGGTCGCGATGCGTCGAAAATTGATGTGATGTCTGCCGCGCCGGTGTGGGTTTCGAGCAATCGCGAAGAAGCGCGCTCGCGCGTGCGCTGGTTCCCTGCGCTGGTGTCGAATCACGTGATGGACCTCATCGCGCGTTACAAGCCCGAAGAGCTGCCGCCCGCGCTCACCACTTACGTGAAGAACCGCGCCGGCTACGATTACCAGCATCACGCCGAGGTCGGTTCGTCCAATGCCGAATTCGTCTCCGATGAAGTCACCGACCGCTTCTGCATCGTGGGCACACCCGAAGAGCATCGCGCCAAGCTGGCGCGCCTGCGCCAGGCCGGAGTCACGCAATTCAACATTTACCTGATGAGCGGCGACGAAGAGAAAACGCTCGAAATCTACGGCAGAGAGATTGTGCCGCACTTCAGAAAAACACAATCGCAGATGCACGCAGATACCCGCAGATGAACGCAAATAAACTGAATCTGCTTTCAGCGGCATTCCTCCGCGTCCATCTGCGTTTAACGCTTGGAGAGCGCAATGAGATTCGACCTCATAATCCAAAACGGCACGGTGGTAACGGCGGCAGACACTTTTGCGGCTGACGTGGGTATCGTTGGTGACACGATTGCCGCGATCGGAAAGGGCCTGCCCACCGACGGCGCGCAGCGGGTGATCAATGCGCAGGGGCGCCTGGTGCTGCCCGGCGGCATTGACGTGCACACTCACCTCGATATGCCGTTTGGCGGCACCACCAGCGCCGACGACTTCGAGTCCGGCACTATCGCCGCAGCGCACGGCGGCACCACCACGCTGATTGATTTCGCCATCCAGTACAAAGGCCAGTCGCTGCGCACCGCCTTCGATACCTGGATGAAAAAGGCCGACGGCAAAGCCGTCGCGGACTACGCCTTCCACTGCATCGTCACCGATCTGCAAGCGGCACAGATGGAGGAGATGAAGCAACTGGTGCGCGAAGGCGTCTCCAGCTTCAAGCTTTTCATGGCTTACCCGGGCGTGTTCATGCTTGACGACGCCAGCATCTTCAAAGCCATGACCGTGGCGGCGCAGTGCGGCGGGCTGATCTGTATGCACGCGGAAAATGGCGGCGCGATTGACGTGATCGTGCAGCGCGCACTCGCCGAAGGAAAGAAAGCGCCGAAATATCATGCCCTCACGCGACCCACCACGGCCGAAGCCGAAGCCACCGGCCGCGCCATCGCGCTGGCCGAGATGGCCGGGGCGCCCGTGTACATCGTGCACCTCTCCTGCAACGAGGCACTGGAAAAAGTGCGCGAGGCACGCGACCGCGGCCTGCCCGCCTACGCCGAGACGTGCCCGCAGTATCTTTATCTCTCGCTGGAAAATTTCGACGCGCCCGGCTTCGAAGGCGCCAAGTACGTCTTCACGCCGCCGCTGCGCGAAAAATGGCACCAGGAAAAATTGTGGCAGGGTCTTGCGAAAGACGATTTGCAGGTGGTGTCCACCGACCACTGCCCGTTCTGCTTCAAGGAGCAAAAAGAGCTGGGCAAGGACGACTTCACGAAGATTCCGAACGGCGGACCGGGCATCGAGCACCGCATGAGCCTGGTTTACTCCGGCGGCGTGGCAGCAGGGCGTTTCTCGCCGAATCGCTTCGTGCAGCTCACTGCCACCGCGCCCGCAAAACTCTTCGGCCTCTATCCGCGCAAAGGCACCATCGCCGTCGGTTCGGACGCCGACATCGTCATCTTCGATCCCAACGCCGAGGAAGTAATCAGCGCGCAAACCCACCACATGCGTGTGGACTACTCGATGTTCGAAGGGATCAAAGTGAAAGGCGTGCCGAAGCTCGTGCTTGCACGAGGCCATGTCATCATCGACAACGGCAAATTCACCGGCCGCCCCGGCGCCGGCGCCTTCCTCCGCCGCTCCACCTACTCTGGGCTATGAGGCGGCAGTTGCCGATCCTACAAGAAACGAGCGAAGCTTGGCCGGGCGCGTCGCCCTTGGCCCTAAGCAACGACATAGTTTGCCTCTTGTTTTCCACTACAGGGTTAGCTAAACTACGTTAGCTAAGGTGAGTTATGAAAACTTTCACCATTCACGAGGCCAAAACCAATCTCTCCCGACTCATCGAGAAAGCCTGCGAGGGTGAAGAGATTATCATCTCGCGCGGGTCAGAGCCTGTCGCTCGGCTGGTCCCCTTAACCGACACCAAGGGAAGGCGCCGGCCCGGCAGCCTGAAAGGGAAACTACACGTCGGCCCGGAGTTTTTCGAGCCATTACCGGCAGCGGAGTTGCGCGCTTGGGAGTAACGGGCCGTGCGCCTGCTCCTCGATACACACATTTTGTTATGGTGGCTTGCAGACGACGCGTCCCTGTCCGCGGCGGTTCGCAGGTTGATCGCCCGCTCGAGTAACACTGTCTTGGTGAGCGCCGCTTCAGCTTGGGAGATCGGGACCAAGGTCCGGCTGGGAAAACTTCCGGGCGCGGAAGAGTTGGCGGCGGACTTCGCCGGCTGCCTTGCGCGCGAACGATTCGAGCAACTGCCGATTTCCGTGGAACATGGGATCCGCGCCGACCTACTACCCGGTCCCCATAAGGATCCCTTTGACCGTATGCTGGTGGCGCAGAGCTTGGCGGAGAATCTGCCTATCGTAAGCAACGACTCGATCTTCGATTCGTACGGATTACGCAGGCTCTGGTGAATCTCTCTAATCCGCGGAAATGCGGTAGAGGTACTTCTGCCCGCGCAGGTAGAGTTCATTACCGACGACGACGGGTGAGGCGTCGAAGCCATCCTCGAGTTGGTTCGTCGCCAGCACCTTGAACTCCGGGCCAGCTTGCAGCACCGCCGCGCCGCCTTCGCGCCCCACGATGTACACGCGCCCGCCCGCGCCGGTGGGCGACGCATACACATTCGGCACCGCTTCCAGTCGCTCCGGGCCATAGAGTTTCTCGCCGCTCTTCGCTTCAAACGCCGTCACGATTCCATTGTTACTCTTCAGCATGTAAAGCTGCCCTTGATAGAGCAGCGGCGAAGGCACATAAGGCGTGTCGCGGTCATACTGCCACGCAATTGCGTCAGTGCCCGCGATGTCGCCTTTGGCTTCGCCCAAACGAATTGCGTGCAGCGCGTTGCCGCGAAAACCGGCCATGGCGTACACCATTCCATCCGCCGCAACCGGCGACGGAATCGCATTCGCGGTCAACGGCGGGCCTTGCCACAGCAGCTTGCCCGTCTCGAAGTCGTACGAGCGCACCGCCGCGGTAGCCGCTGTGATCACTTGCAGCTTTCCGCCGTGCTCGACAACCAGCGGCGTGCTCCACGACGTGTCCTCTTCGCGCGGCGTGCGCCAAAGCTCTTTGCCGGTCTTCTTATCCAGCGCCACGATGAAGTCGTCGCCCTGGTGATCCCACAGCACGATCAGGCGGTCGCGATACAGAGCGGGCGAACTGCCTTCACCGAATCCCAGCCGCGTGGTCTGGTCGCCCAAATCTTTTTCCCATTTCACTTTGCCGTTCATGTTCAGGCAGTAGAGCCCGCGCGAGCCGAAAAAGGCGTACACGTTTTGCCCGTCGGTGATCGCCGAATGCGATGCCCAGGTGTTGGTCGGGTGATGCCCTTCGTGCGGCAACTCTTCGCGCACCGCGGTTTGCCACAGCATCTTGCCCGTCGTGCGGCTGATGGCCAGCACGGTGAACTTCTGCTTGTGCGTGGGCTGCACACCGCGCGGGCCGCGACGACGCGGGCCTTCCTGCGCGCCGCCCGGCTCCTCGGCTTCCGGCGGCTTCACCGCTTCGCCGGTGGGCACGGCCGCAAGCACGAAGATCTTGTCGCCCCAGATCACCGGCGTGGACGAGCCTTTGCCCGGAATCTCCACCTTCCACTTCACGTTCTTCGTTTCGCTCCACTCCACGGGCGGATTACTTCCGGCCGCCGCGCCGGTGGCTTGCGGCCCCCGCCATTGCGGCCAATTGTCACCATCCGCCGCAGGATTCGCGCCCGGCGCGACGGCGACCGCAAGAATTGCAACAATCGAGAAAGAGAAAACGGGAACGATTCGCTTCATCTTCATCGGCTCCTGTTTGGATTGGGGCGTATGGCGACAGGGCGCTCTCGCCTGCCATTAGTCTCCGACGAAACCCAAGCTGCTATGGTTTCTGCCTTTTGCCTTTTGCCTTTTGCCTTATTCTCGATACACGCCGTACACCCACGGAATCCCCACCAATCCGCCTTGCACGCGCACTTGGACCGCATCGCCCACCTGGAAGCGCGCAAAATCGTCGGTGCTCACGTAGAGCCGCTCGTAGCTGCGCCCGTCGCGCCAGGACGTCACGACCAGACGATGCATGCGCAGCAGCCCCGGCATGCGGAATTTTCCCACCACCGACGCGTGCAGCGATTTCGGCGGCTCGTGGTCCAGGCTGCCGTTCACAAAGAGCACCGCCGCCAGCAGCCACGGCACCGGTACCAGCCCGCGAAACAGCCGCTTCCAGGCTTCGATCTCGAGGTGGCGCCGCGCCCGCAAATCGAGCAGCGCCGCCACTCCCAGCGTGAGAAAAAAAATCACGCCGATGAAAATCAGCATGGCGTCGAGCTCAAGCGGCGGGTAGTAGTGGCTGGCCGGCAGGAACGCCAGCGCGCCCAGCAGGAAGATGACTGTGAGGCTGATCAAACGCCGGCGAAACGCCAGTTCGGCCTCGGCCGCACTCAGCCCGCACGCCTCGCACTGTTCCGACGTGCGTTCGGCTCCGCAATCGAGGCACCGCGGGAAAGAGCTCATTCGGAAATCTTCTGGATGAGCTCGGCGACGCGCGCGCGTTGCTCATCGCTCAGATCGACAAAGAGGATGCCCATGCCCTTGGCCGGAAGGACGCGACGAACGTTGCAGTTCAGGCTGAGAGGCTCGCCGAGCATCAGCTTCGCTGCAAAACTCGCGCCCGGCCACAGCGGGTTGTTGGTGGCGATAAACATGCCGCCCAAGCTGATGTCGGTGACCAGCGCCGACA
>JBOGNS010000431.1:0-7320 GCA_050747305.1 Candidatus Acidiferrales bacterium
CCGACGTGGTCCGGCTGGTGCTGCGCAGCGGGCTGGGCATGACGCTCGGCGGGCTGGTCTTGGGTGTGATCGGCGCGGCCATCCTCACGCGATGGATGGAAAGCCAGTTGTTCGGCATCACGCCCACGGATCCGTGGACATTCGTGATGGTCGCCGCAACGCTTGTTTCCGTTGCGTTGCTGGCGTGCTATGTGCCGGCGCGCACGGCGTCGCGCGTCGATCCCGTGATTGCCCTTCGCTACGAGTAGGAATCTCGAGAAACGGAGTGAACATGGAAACCATCTGGCAGGACATCAAGTACGGCGCGCGGATGCTGCTGAAGTCCCCGGGGTTCACGGTGGTGGCGGTGCTTACCCTTGCGCTGGGCATCGGGGCCAACACCGCGATTTTCAGCGTGATTAACGGGATGCTGCTCAGCCCGCTGCCCTATGACGAGGGCCACAACCTCGTGTTCATCTCCGAATGGTCGCAGCAAGTGCCGGGGATGAGTTTCTCGGTGGAAAATTTCAAAGACCTGCGCGACCAGAACACCGTCTTCGAGTCCATCATGGCCTACAACGGCCAGAATTACGTGCTGACCGGCAGCGACCAGCCCGAGCGGCTGAGCGGCCGCCAAGTGTCGGTGGGCTTCTTCGATACCCTGCGCGTGCAGCCCATCCTCGGGCGCGCCTTTACGCCGGACGAAGATAAGGTTGGCGCCGAGCGCGTCGTGCTGCTTGGCGAAGGCTTCTGGACGCGCCGCTTCGCCCGCGACCCCGGCATCCTCAACCAGCAGCTTGTGCTGAACGGCGAATCTTTCACGGTGATCGGCGTGCTGCCCGGAACCATGCACACTTCCATGCGCATCACCGATGTTTTCACATCGTTGATGCTGCGAGAGGATCAACTCGGCGGGGCGAACAATCGCGGCAACCATCCGGGAATTTACCTCTACGCCCGCCGCAAACCGGGTGTGAGTGAAGAGCAAGCGCGCGCGGAAGTGGAAGGCATTGCGAAACGGCTGGCGGAGACATACCCAAATACGAATGCGCGGCAGAGCATGACCGTGCAGAGCCTGCACGGCGCGCTGGTGGATAACACGCGTGAGCCGTTGCTGGTGCTGCTGGGCGCGGTGATCCTCGTGCTGCTGATTGCCTGCGCCAACGTCGCCAACCTGCTGCTCGGGCGCGCCGCCGCACGACAGCGCGAAATTGCCGTACGCACCGCGCTGGGCGCAGGCCGCGGCAGGCTGGTGCGGCAACTGCTCACGGAAAGCGTGCTGCTTTCCGCGGCCGGCGCGCTGCTCGGAGTGCTTCTCGCCTATTGGGGTGTTCGCGGGTTGCTGGCGCTGCTGCCTCCCAACACATCGCTGGCGGAAAATGTCTCGCTGGACGGGACGGTGCTCGCGTTCACCGCAGCCATCGCGCTGCTGACGGGCTTGCTCTTCGGGGTGGTGCCGGCGTTGCAGGTGTCGCGCCCCGATGTGCAGGAGACGCTGAAAGAAGGCGGGCGCGGCGGCTCCGGCGGCGTAGGCACGCATCGCGTGCGCAGCACGCTGGTGGTGGTGGAAACGGCGCTGGCGCTGATCCTGCTTGTGGGCACCGGGCTGATGCTGAAAAGCTTCTGGCGCGTGCTACAAGCTGGCTGGGGATTCAATCCGCAGGGCGTGCTCACCGCGTCGGTTTCCGCGCCGGATTCAAAGTATGGGGAGCCGGCGCAGCGCCGCGCGTTCATCGAAGCGGTGGTACGCAACGTGGAAGCGATTCCCGGTGTGGAGTCTGCCGCCTCCGCGCTGCCGTTGCTGGGCGGCTGGCAATCGGGTTTCATGATCGAGGGCAAGCCCGAGCCGCCGGCCGGCCAGATGCCCTCGGCGGACGTCAAGCGCATCAGTCCCGGTTACTTTCGCGCGATGGGCATCCGCCTGCTCAAGGGCCGCAGCTTCGGCGAGCAGGACCATGCCGACGCGCCGCGGGTGTGCATGATTGACGAACTGTTCGTGCAGGCGCAGTTTCCCAACGAAGACCCCATCGGCAAGAAGGTGAAGTTCGGGCGCAACCCGGATAGCCCCTGGATGGAAATCGTCGGCGTGGTGAACCACGTGAAACATTACGGCGTGGATCAGGATTCGCGGGTGGAACTGTACCTGCCCGCGCAGCAGGACCCGCGCTCGTCGTTCTCGCTGATCGTGCGCACCAGCGGCGATCCCTCCAGCCTGACCTCGGCGGTGCGGCAAGCCGTGGCTGCGGTTGACCCTGACGTGCCCACCTATCAGACGCGCACGATGGAGAGCATCGTCGGCGACAGCACGGCCCCGCGGCGGCTGACGGCGATCTTGATTAGCGTGTTTGGCGTGCTGGCGCTGGTGCTGGCCGCAGTGGGCATCTACGGCGTGATGTCCTACGCGGTGACGCAGCGCACGCACGAGATGGGCATCCGCATGGCGCTCGGGGCGCAACGCAACGACATCCTAAGGATGGTGATCGGCAACGGCATGCTGCTGGCCGTCATCGGGCTGGTGATCGGCTTCGTGACGGCGTTCTTCGGGCTGGCGCCGCTGGTGGCCTCGGTGCTTTTCCAGGTGACAGCCACCGATCCGCCCACTTACGCCATATCGCCGCTGGTGCTGTTGTTGGTGGCGTTGCTAGCCTGCTGGATTCCCGCGCGCCGCGCCACCCGCGTCGATCCCATGATCGCCCTGCGCTACGAGTAGCGGGGCCCGATCACTTGGGAAACAGCGTAACCTTGAGTTGAAGGAGGTCTTGGTTCGTTTCGACGTCGACGCTTTGCCGGTGAGTCGCGTAGTCGTAGGCCCGGACAGAAAGAAGACGCTTTCCCGGGGGTACTGCGTGAAACTCGACGATGCCGTTCGCGTCCGTTCGGCTGATGCGTCGCCTGTCCTGCTCATGCCCCGGCGCCAGATGCACTTCACTTGGGAAGGGCCCAAGGTCGCCGAAGAGCACCGCAGCGTTTTGAACAGGATTGTCGCCGGAATCGGTGACTCGCACAACCACCCTTACGCCGCGCGCTGAAACTTGCAGCACAAAGCCGCTCACCTCGTCTCCGGGTTGCGCGACGGATGGCTGGCTGAGTACCGGCAAATATCCATCGGGCCGGGCCTCCACGCGATACGGTGTCCGGGCCTTAACCAGACGGAAGAACTCGAACTTTCCTTCTGCATCCGTGCGGACAGTGGGCAGTTGGTCTCCAACCCAGGTGGATCGAATCATGTCTTGAATAAGCGGATGCGTGTAGGAAACCGATACCCGCGCGTCTGCTACTGGTCGTCCGTACTCGTCCAGAACGAAACCACGAACCGTGGCGGCGGGCTGCAATTCGATCGCGGGCAGGTCTGTGGTTTCGCCGCCGACTTCGACCCGCTCATATTCAAACCCGTACCCCGCTGCTTGCACAAGGAGGAGTCGAGTTCCTTCAGCCAGATTGGAGATGTGAAATTTTCCCGTGGCCGGGTCAGTTTGGACCGTAACTTTCTGTATGCCGACGCTCCCGGGCGGACGAGCATAATCCGTCCGCAATCGCGCGTCCATATCGAGCACTGTGATGGTGATATCTGCGCGCAAAGGCGCTCCATTGCGCGCGTCGATCACCGACCCGCGCAGGGTGCCCGCTTCGGTTGCGGTAATCGCAGTGACTGAACAGAGTGCCATGCCGAGCAACCCGCGCAAAGCAGGCTGTCTTGCGCGTGTCCATTCAGGTGAGAATCGGCGTGCAAGAATACTCGTCACAACCACAGTATCCTGTTGGATCATAGAAACTGCCTCCCAGAAACTCCATGTAAACGTCGGCATAGATATCCAACGAAGCGCCCCATGCGGGGGTTGGGTCGGAGGAAACCCATGGGTAGGAGCAGAAATCCCACTCGCAGTCTACCACGACGAGACTTCCTTGCACGGTGAAGCGCAGGTAGAGCATGTCTTGATGCACGGCGGTCGTTGACACCTCCACGGCACGAGTCATACCATTCCAGACAAGATTGAATGGAAGGGTTGCCTTGAATGGTTGGCAAGACGGTCGCGCATTACCGCATTCTGGAGAAACTCGGCGGCGGCGGCATGGGCGTGGTGTACCGCGCGGAAGACACCAAGCTAGGCCGTCAGGTTGCGCTGAAATTCCTTCCCGAAGAATTCTCCATGGACAAATCGAGGCTGGAACGATTTCGTCGTGAAGCGCGCGCCGCTTCCGGGCTCAGCAGCCCTAATATTTGCACCATCTACGACATTGACGAGTTCGAAGGCGTCCTTTTCATCGCCATGGAGTTGATGGAAGGCGCCACTCTCAAGCATGTGGTCGCTGGCAGGCCGCTCGATCTGGAAAGAGTGCTGGAAATCGGGGTTCAGATCGCTAGCGGGCTGGAAGCTGCGCATGCCAAAGGCATCCTGCACCGCGACATCAAGCCTGCGAATGTCTTCGTGACCCCGAGCGACCAGGCCAAGATTTTGGACTTTGGTTTGGCCAAAATCCTGCCGGCCACACAGGTTTCCGAGGCGGACGCACCGACGGTGTCTTTCCATCGAGAAGACCTGACGGATTCGGGCTTGGCGCCGGGCACGGCTTCCTACATGTCGCCGGAGCAAGTGCGGGGCGAGGCGCTCGATCCGCGGACCGATTTGTTCAGTTTTGGTGCGGTACTGTACGAGATGGCCACCGGCAGGCAAGCCTTCAGCGGCGCGAGATCAGGAATCATCTTTAATGCGGTGCTGGAGCGATCGCCGGTGCCCGCGACACGCGTTAACCCGGTCCTGCCGCCGGAACTGGTGCGAATCGTCGATAAGGCGCTGGAGAAAGACCGCCGCATGCGCTATCAAAGCGCGGCAGAGATGCGCACGGATCTGGCGCGGCTGCATCGCGACTCCTCGGGTGCGCACGTTATCGCCGCACCCGCGCGCCTGTCTGTGGGCTGGTGGTTGGGTCTGGTGGCGGGCTTGATCCTGCTGCTGGTGATTGCGGCCGTTATGGTATTTCGGCCGGAGAAGCCGGAACAGACAGGATGGGTAGTGAAACCGGTAACCAGCTTCGTCGGGCTGGAATGGCTGCCTTCGTGGTCCCCCGACAGCAGCCTGATAGCCTACGCCCACAATCGGTACGGCAGCATGGACCTCTTTGTGATCTCCGCCGGAGGAGGAAACCCGGTGCGGCTTACCCAGCATCCGGGCGACGATGTTTTGCCGCGCTGGTCTGGGGATGGCCGCCAACTGGCGTTTCTATCGGATCGCGGCAGGGGAAGCGACATCTACGTGACGCCCGCTCTCGGCGGGTCGGAGCGCCGGCTGGCAGGAACCAACATACCGATGTTGGAGCGCACGTTTGACGCGCTGCGCATGCTGGGTTCGTCTCCCTGGTCGCCTGCCGGCGACGATCTGCTCTTCTCCCGCTTGGGTCCAGGCGGCCAGATCGCCCTCTGGAAAGTGAATCTCGGCAACCGGCAGGAGACTCAGCTTACTCACCCTCCGGCGGGCACCGATGATATGGAAGCTGCCTGGTCCTTCGACGGCAAGAGGATTGTTTTCACACGACGCAAGGGGGGCCGGCTGAGTTTGTGGTGGATGCAGGCCGATGGCTCGGAGGCGGCGCTGCTTGAGGATGAGTATCAGAATGGCCAGCCCGCCTGGTCCGCGGACTCGCGGCGCATCGTGTTCCAATCCAACCGCGCCGGCCCGGATAATCTCTGGGAATTGGACATACTATCGCGAAACCTGCGGCAACTCACCACTGGGCAAGGGAGAGACTGGGCGCCCGCAATCTCGCGCAGTGGGCAGCTTGCCTATGCGCCATTCAGCCACCAAACCGATGTGTATTCGATGTCAGTGGATGACCGCAGCGAAAAGCGCTTGACCTTCAGCACCGGAGAGAATTTTGGCGCGCGCTTCGCGCCGGATGGCAATCGAGTGGTTTACCATTCGAATCGCAGCGGCAATTTCGAAATCTGGCTGATCGACCCCAGCAACGGCCGCGAAATGCAACTTACCAACGATCCTGCCAGTGACCTGCTTCCCGACTGGTCCCCGGCGGGAGATACGGTCATCTTTCTTTCCAACCGCGACGGCGAATATCATCTCTGGGTTTTGGAAGTCGAAACCGGCAGCGTACGCCGGTTGAGCCAAAAGGGCCTGCAATTGCCTGGGGGGTCGGCGCCGAGTCTGACCGCTGCGCCGAGGTGGTCGCCGGACGGAAAAGTCATCGGTTACGTGGCGCCGAGCGAGAAGGGATCCGCGCTGTGGGTGATGGATCCGCAGAGCGGAAAGGCGGAGCCGCGTTTGTTCGGGGTGCTTCGTTTTGACTGGTGGCGTGACAGCGCTCATGTGGTTTTCGCGCGCGCCCGCGGCGCAGAGGCGCCGGAAATGCGCATCGCCAATCTGGAAAGCGGCAAGGAGGCTCTTCTGCTGAAGACCCCCAGCGCCGAGCACATCGTATCGCCGCGCGGAGATGCTGTCCTCTATTGCCACGCGGACAGCCATTTCGGGATGCAGTTCTACTTGCTGCGCCTTTCCCTGCCGGTACTGGAGGGAGCCTTACCCCAGCCGATCGGCGAGCCCTTGCAACTGACGGCGGCGGAGGATCCGTCGCATGTCCACACCGGCGGCTGGTCGCCCGACGGCAAGTCGATTGTATTCACCAGGGACACCGACCAAGGAGATATCCTCGTCCTTCAGAATTATCGTTGAGTGCGTATCGTTGGTGGACAACGGCCAAGCGGCGGATTCTAGCGGTGCAGCCCGCAACTGGAGCATTTCGTTACGAAAACTGGTGGAATTGAGTCATGGGTGCTGGTTGCTCCGGCGGCCAGCCTCTGAACGGGCCGGCGAGGTTGCGTCAAAGTCAGGGATTCGCAGACGTCCAATCGATGAGGTTTAGGTGGGCGACGTATTTGAAATGCTTAGTGTTGTGAGTGACCACCGCCCAATTCCTGTAGAGGGCCGAAGCAGCAATCAGAATATCGATTTCATCAATCATGGTGCCTTGCCGGCGCAAATCGGCCCAGATTTGCGCCGCTCTTTCGAGCACGGGCCATTCCATGGGAATAATTTCACAGGAGCCGCAAAAGGTTTCAAACAGCTTGAGTCGCGATGACGCTCCGGCAGCTATCAGCCCGCGGACAACTTCATAGCGGGTTATCTCCGAAAAACTAAGGACGTGATGAGTCTCCAGGTAAATCTCGGCGTTGCGCAGCACCATGGGGTCTCGCCGATTAAACAAAGAAACCGTGTCCGTATCCAGGAGGCATTTCGGATGCCCGATCATTCGGAGTTGCGAAGGCGCCGAAGACGCGCACTTTCGACTACGCGGATTTGATCTTCTGTAAGGCCGTCGAAGACGGCTCCACCC